>JAWVEC010000068.1:0-10343 GCA_033856975.1 Gaiellales bacterium | reverse complement strand
CACACGCGAGCGAAGCCGTCCCACGGCACGCTGGCCAGCGGGATGGCCGCGATCGGCTCGCCGCGGCCGGACGCGACGATCACCGTCCCGCCGCCCGCGTACAGCGCGACGTGGTACGGATCGCCCGAGGGCGCGCCCAGAAAGGCCAGATCACCCGGGCGAAGCTGCTTGCGATCGATCGGGATCCCGATTCGCCACAGCGCGGCCGCCGTTGGCCGCCCTGGCAAGGGACGGCCGGCGGCCGCGTAGGCGTAGTCGACCAGGCCCGAGCAATCGAAGCCACCCTCCGAGCGGCTCTCGCCACCCCACACATACGGCCACCCGATCTGATCCGCGGCAGCCCGCACGACCCGGGCCCGTACGCCCTTGCCCAGCTGAGGCAGGTGGCTCGGATGGTCGACGCGGTGCGAATGATGGTGGTGGGCGCGCCGGCCGTGATGGCGGTGATGACGCTGGTGGTGCCTGTGGCTGGGCGGATGCAGCGGTGGCGGCGTCACGATCCGTACTCCCCCGTCCGACGGCGCCGGCGGAGCGAACGAGACGACGCCGACCCTGATCTCGCTGCCGGCGGGCAGCCCGCCGTGGTCGGCGAGCACCTCGATGCGGAGGCCGACGACCTCGCTCCCGGTGCCGCTGCCGTCGTCAATCGTGACACCGGCGCTGATCTGCCCCCAATCAGCGAGCGGCACCGCGGAGCCAGCGACGGCGGGCAGCGCCAGCGGCACACCCGCGAGAGCCATCTGCCCGCTCAGGTCGACAGCGGGGGAGCCGGCCGCCTGCGATGCCGTCAACGTGAACGAGCCGAGCTGCAGCTCGCCTCCGAGCAGGTTCAGGTCGGTCAGCTCGACATGGCCGGACGGGTCGGGTGACAGCGAGGCGAGGCTCGAGCCCTGGCCGATCTGCGCGATCGGCTGGTCGGCCGACGAGCTCCAGCCGCTGACCGAGACCCCGGCGTCCCCACCCGCGGTCTGCGCAGCGGGCGTCGAGATCGAGTCGCCGGTGGGCATGCTGATCGTCACCGCCTGCACCATGACCGCGGCTGCAGGCGCACCGGCGGCGGATGCGGATGCGCCGCCGACACCGGCCAGGACCAGCATCACGACCGCCAAGAACCAAGAGCCCCCCTTCGTCACCCGTGGAACACTAGCCAGGGCGATCCCGGCCGAGAAGGCTCGTAACCAGATTAACACCAGAAATGGCACGAGTTCACCCCGGCGACGCGCTCGGTCGTCGCCTCCTCGCCAAAGCTTGCGCCAACCGCTAAGCTCGGCGGCTCCAAGCAGCGGGCACGAACACGAAGAGCTCCGGGCACTGGCCCAGAAAAGCCGCGACCGAGCGCTGCGGCCGACACTCACCATCCGCGGGCGGGCCACCGACCCGCCACCCGTACGGCCATAGCCTGACCTGTCCAGCAGGCGTTTACTCGCCCGCTGACGGCGGACGTGTTCGGAACCCACGCCGTGGCGTAGACTCGGCTGCTCGTGAGCGATGACGTTCCCACCGGCTTCATGCCGCCTCCCGCCTTAGCGACGCGGACGTTCCTGATCGCGGACATACGCGGCTACACGCGGTTCACGCGGGAGCACGGCGACGAGGCGGCATCCGCGCTGACGGCGCAGTATGCCGTGACGGTGCGCCAAGCCGTGGCCGGCCACGGCTGTGAGCTGCTCGAGCTGCGCGGCGACGAGGCGATGTGCGTGTTCGGCTCGGCCAGGCGGGCGCTCGACGCCGCGGTCGAGCTGCAACGACGGCTGCGGACAGCGCAGGACGGAGTGCCGCCGTTGCCGCTGGGCGTCGGCGTCGGCCTCGACGCCGGCGAGGCGGTCCCGACCGAGGACGGCTACCGGGGCGGAGCGCTGAACCTGGCAGCGCGGTTGTGCAGCATCGCAGCGCCCGGGCAAATCCTGGCCAGCGAGGCGGTGGCGCATCTGGCCGGACGCGTCGATGGCCTCACTTTCGTACGGCGGCGGCCGGCAAGCCTGAAGGGCGTCGGCAACGCGGTCAGCGTGCTGGAGGTGGTTCCCGATCAGCCGCTGCCCCCGCCGCCACCGCCGCCCCCGAAGGAGCCGACCCGCTCTCGGTCGCCGCGAACCAGGCTGGTCGGCCTGGCGGTTATCGCGGCCGTGGCGGCGGTTGCGGTGGCATTCTGGCTCACCCGCGCGGGGTCGGGCGGGCAGGGCGTTGCGCTTCACAGCAACTCCCTGGTGGAGATCGACCCGGGCAGTGGCCGGGTGGTCGGCGACGTTCCGTTGCGGTCGGCGCCCGGGGAGATCGTCAGCGGCGGCGGTGCGATCTGGGTCGGCCGCGACGACGGCACGATCTCGCGCGTCGGGCCGGACACGCTCACGGCACGGGTGGTGTCGTCTCCGGTGCCACCGACCAGCCTGGCGGTCGGATTCGGCGCGCTGTGGATCTACGACGCCACCAGCGAGCGGGTGGCAGCGATCGACCTGAACGCTGTCACGCCGTCGGCCCCATACCAGGTCGACACCTGTCCGTACCCCGATGTCCAGGAGTGCATCACGGGAGGCATCGCCACCGGCGAGGGTGCGATCTGGATCGGTCGCACCTACGCCAGCGGCGCCGCCCCCGCGATCGGGACGGTGTGGAAGCGGGACCCCACGTCGTTTCGCATCCAGGCAACGTTCACCAAGCTCCCGGCTGACCGGCTCCTGCTCGCCGCCGGGTCGCTGTGGACATTCGGAAACCTGGGCCGGCACGCCGCCAAAGTCGACCTCACGACCAACCGTCGCGGCCGCGTCACTCTGCCCACCGCGTCACCTGTGTTCGATCAACCTGAGTTCACATACGCGTTTGGCCACCTCTGGCTGGTGAACGCTGGAACCCTGTTCGAATGCGACTTCAACCAGCAGTGCACAACCGCCACCGTCGACAGCGGATCCCACGGCGTGGCGGCAACAGCGGACTCGCTGTGGGTGACGAGCAACTCTGGAACGCTGACCAAGGTCAACCCGTTCACCCGCACGATCACACACACCTACCGGCTCGGCCACGAGGCGTCCGGCATCATCGTCTATCGCGGGCATATCTGGGTCGGCATCGGCGCTCGCATACAGCCCGGTTGAAGCAAACACCAGCGGCGCTACGATGAATCAGCCGATGCCCGCCGAGCTGCCGCACCTGACCCTCGCCGACGCGGCCGCCTGGCGAGCGTGGCTCGACCGCCACGGCGATTCGCCGGGCGTGTGGTTGGTGGTCGCGAAGAAGTCCACGGTCACCCCCACCAGCCTGACCTACGACCAGGCGCTGGACGAAGCGCTGTGCCATGGCTGGATCGACGGCCAGCGCCTGCGCGGCGACGAGGCAACCTATCTGCAGCGCTTCACGCCGCGGCGGGCACGCAGCGGCTGGTCGAACCGCAACGTCGGCATCGTCGAGCGGCTGATCGACGCGGGCCGGATGCGGCCGGCGGGCATCGCTGAGGTCGAGCGGGCCAAGGCGGACGGACGCTGGGAAGCGGCCTACGCGGGCCAGCGCAGCATCGAGGTGCCGCCCGACCTGGCCGCCGCGCTGGCCGCCGAACCACGCGCCCGGGCCATGTTCGAGGTCCTCACCAGCCAGAACCGCTACGCCATCCTGTACCGGATCGACCGCGCCAAACGAGCAGACACACGTCAGCGGCGGATCGAGCAGTTCGTCGCCATGCTCGCCCGTGGCGAGACGGTTTACCCGCAGAAGCGCACGCTCTCCGCGACCTGACTCGCCCAGCGTCGCGGTCGCGGCAATCGTCCGCGGGCAAACGCTAGATCATCTAGGGGTTGGGACGATCGGGGTCGTCCTCTGGCGGCGACACCGCGCCGCCCAGTCGCTCCGCGGCGATGTCGTCCGCCGCCACGCCCTCGACGTCGCCCGACCAGACCTCACGCTCCGTCTGCGGCTCATCTTGCGTGATCTCGTCCGCGCCCCTGATTGCGGCGTCGTCGTCCTGCTTGCGCAGCTTTGACAGCCAGTCCATGATTCCCATCCTGCGGAGTCTACCCGGGCGGGCGGCCGCCCGTGGTGCAATGCTCCCGGTATGCACACGCCGCAGCCGCCCCGCGCCGACCCAGCCGAACCGGACAGCAAGGACGTGCGCGAGGCCGAAATCGAGTCGCGCTGGGAGGCCGGCCCCGCCGTCGCCCTGGTGGTGGCGATGCACGTGCTGATGGCGACCGTCAGCCAGGTGCAGGGCTGGATGCTGTTTGGGATGCCGTGGTGGGCGTGGCTGACGCTGGCCGGGCCGGAGCTGCTGCTGCTGGTTCCGCTCGCCTGGTCGCGCCCGCGCCACCGCCTCGAGCAGCTCGGCCACCGGCGAAAGGTGGCGCTGACGCTGATCGGTGTGGTCAGCGTGGGGAACGGGCTGGCACTGCTGGCGCTGATCGCCTCGGTTGTCAGCGGCCGCGAGCACAGCGGCGGCGAGCTGCTGTTCAAGGGCATCACGATCTGGAGCACCAACGTGATCGCGTTTGGCCTCTGGTACTGGGGCCTCGACCGGGGTGGCCCGATCCGCCGCCGAGAGCCCGATCCGCCGCCGCCTGACTTCCAGTTCCCCCAGATGGAGAATCCACAGCTGGCGGCGCCGGGCTGGCACCCGCGGCTGTTCGACTACATGTACGTCTCGTTCACCAACGCGATCGCGTTCAGCCCCACCGACGCTATGCCCCTCACGCGCTGGGCCAAGATCCTGATGATGATCGAGTCGGCCGCCTCGGCGATGACGGTGTTGCTGGTGGCCGCCCGCGCGGTGAACATCCTCAAGTAGCGGATCCTGAGAATGCATATGTGTCATATACATCGACGGTTGTCATTTGCTATATCGCAGATACCTGACATACTCCAACACGCGCACTTCTCGTCGGGTGATTATCGCCAGCTTAGGGCGGGCCCCGACCACCTGAGTGCAGCAGGGTCGCAGTAGCTACGGTTTCCCCAGGGCAGCCGCATGACGCAACATCCGCGACCGTCGCCCTGGATCTACCAAGGAAGGGAGCAGGACTATGTATGCCCTGATCCGACAGTACGAAGGTCTCGATGCCACGGTGCGGGAGACCGCATCGAAGAAGGCAAGCATCGAGTTGCGCCCGATCCTCGCCAAGGCGCCTGGGTTCGTTTCATACGAGCTGATCAGGCCTGAGGGCAAGGACGATACGGTCGCCTCGATCAGCGTGTTCAACACGCGAGCCGACGCTGAGGCGTCACAGAAGGTCACCGAGGAGTGGGTTCACACCAACCTCCCCGCGATGACCAAGCCGATCAAGCTGGCCGGCGAGCTCGTCGCTCACTAGCCACACGGTCAGTCACTCGGGGGGCGGCGCGATCGGCGTCGCCCCCCGAGTTGCGTCTCGTCCGGTGAATCTCACCCTTCGAATCGTCTCTGCTGTGGTTTTCCCGCAGCACGCTGTGGCCACGGCGGGGGAACCACACTCCCCAATCTGAGGTAAGAGGGGTTAAGAAGCTCGGCCGAAGCGTCGAGCACCACTGGACTGACATCGCAGGCGTCCGCCCGTCGTGGTCGCATTCTCTCCGCACCTCCTTCGACGGGCACATGATGCCGACCGCCGCCGACCGTGAATGAACGAGGTCAGCGGCCTTTCCTGTCCACGATCAAGGGGTCTTGGTTGTCTCGCATCCTCGCCATTCTGGCGTTGCTCGCCGCGCTCGTCATCGTCGTCCCCGCCGCACAGGCCGCGACGCCCACCGCACCGATTTCGCCCGTCACCGGCACATCGTTCACAGGTGACCCGATCACGCCGGCCAGGTTCCAGCTTCGCGCGGCGCGAGCTGTGGCGATCAACGCGTATCGCCACGCGCACCTGCTTGCCCAGAGGGCGGGCATCAGGGTGCATCGTCCGCCGATGCTCACGCGCTCGTCGAGCATTCGCCAGCTGTACCGGGCTCGGCTCGTGTGGCTTCGCCGCGGCGAGAGCTACCGCGTGATCCTGCATCGCCGCGGCCGGGTCGTCGCGACCGTCCTCCACGAGCTGGGCAGGCCGTACGTCTGGGGCGGGGCTTCACCGGCCGGCTTCGACTGCTCGGGCCTGGTGATGTGGACATACCATCATGTCGGCGTCAACCTGCCCCACTCGACATACGCCATGATCGGCCGTGGCCGGCTCGTCTCGCGCCGCGCGATCAGACCCGGCGATCTCGTCTTTCTCGAGGGCGGCGGCCACGTCGGCATCTACATCGGGCACGGCACGATCGTCCACGCGCCCCACGCCGGCACGGTCGTCAAGCAAGAATCGCTCTCGGGCTGGACGATCACCGCCATCCGGCGGATCATCTAACCGGCCGGCCTGTGCTGGGCCAGAGCCGTCCGGCGCTCTGAGATCTGCCCCTCCGCCGCGCGAGCCGCGGGGGCATGTCCCGTGACGGCAGTGACGAACGCCTCCTTCTCCAACGCATACAGGCGCACGTCGCTGAGGGCGGTCACGGTGGCCGTCCGCGGCACCAGCTGGAGAAGCGCGATCTCACCGAACCCCTCGCAGCGGCCGAGGCGAGCCACACCCTGCCCGTCGTGGAACACCTCCACCTCGCCGTCCGCCACGACGTAGTAGCGGTCTCCCTGCTCACCCTGGCTGATGATGACCGTCCCCGCGTCTGCGGTGACCGGCTCCAGCGCCCGCGCGACGCCCTCGATCGCGGGCGACGGCAGGGATGCGAACAGCCGCACCGAGCGAAGCAGAGCGATCTCGACGATCGGCACCCTGGCGCCCGCATCGGTGGTGATCAGCCGCGCGGCCAGCAGCAGCACAGCCAAAGGCAGCAGCGTCCCGACCCCGATCAGCGCGGCATTCGCGCCGCCCAGCGCGATCAGCGGTGGGACGAGTATCGCGCCGGCCGCCAGCGCCGCCATCTGGATCCCCTCCAGCACCCCGAACACTCTGCCCAGCACGTCCGCGGGAGTGATCCGCTGCAACAGCGTTCGCGCCGCCACGTCGAGGATCGCCCGGGCGCCGCCGCCCAGCGCCAGCAGCAGCACCGCCAGCGTCACCACCGGCGCCGCGGCGATGAACACGAAGGCGATCCCCCACACCACCATCGCGCCGATGATGGGAGGCGCGAGGCGCCGCCGTCCCACCAGCAGCAGCGCGAGGCCGCTGCCCAGCACGCCGCCGGCGGCGAAGGCCGCGTTCAGGTACCCCACCCATCCGGCGCCGACATGGAGCACGTCCAGCGCCAGCACGACGAACAGGATGTCGAGAGCGCCCCAGATGATGAACTCGACGCCCAGCAACGCCACCACCAGCCGAGGGCCGGTGTGCCGCGCGACTGCGCGAAACCCAGCCATGGATTCGGTCACCGGGCTCGCGCGTCCGCCGTCGGGTGCGGCAAGGCCGCCCGGCCCGTGCACCGTGGCCACCAGCAGTGCCGCGACCGCCCCGATCGCCGCGCACAGCGCGAACACAAGGCCGGGCCCGCTCACCCCCAGCAGCACTCCCGTCGCCGCCGTCGCCCCAAGGATGCTGCCGTTCTCGACCCAGCCCGAGACGACGTTGGTGGCCGTCAGCTCCTCCGGCGAACGCGCCAGCGCCGGGGTGAGTGCGGCCTGTGTGGGACGGGTGATCGTAATCATGGTCGCTGCCAGCGCGGCGAAGATATAGGCAACCGGCGCCGGCGCCGACGCCACGATCGCCGTCGCGGTCGCGGCCATCGCGGCCGCCTGGGCGGCATAGCCGGCCGTGAGCACCCGCACCGGTTCGTACCGATCAGTCATCACCGCGGCGAACGGCGCGAAGATGGCGGCCGGCAGCAACTGGATCACCGCCACCACGCTGGCCGCGGTCGCGCCGCCGTGGCGATATGCGAACACGAGCATCGCCAGCCAGGTCGCGAACTCGGTCACGTTGAACCCCACGTACGCCGCCTCCACGCGACGCAGATCCCTGTTGCGCAGGACCGATGCAAACACTGCGAGCTTCGCGGGCACGGCGGCGAGCCTACCCCAACCGGCACGGCTACCCGAGCCTTCCGAAGCCGCAGTCAGCACGATACAGTTGCGCCCCATGTCCAGCCGGAACGATTCACCGCTCTCCATCGAGCCCGAGCTGATGCGCCGGCTCGGCTACCGCACCATCGACATGCTGGTAGACCGGATCACCGGGCCGCCCGGGCCGGTGCTGCGCTCCGCCCCGCCGGGAGAGCTGCAACAGGCGCTGGCGGTGCCCGTACCCGAGCAGCCGGGCAGCTACGACGAGATCATCGCCGGGCTGGAGCGGGACGTGCTGCCATACGTCGCACGCATCAGCCACCCCGGCTACCTCGCATTCATCCCGGGCGAGGGCACCTGGCCGGGAGCGCTCGGCGACCTGATCGCAAGCGCGCTCAACCTCGATACCTGCTGGTGGCTGGGCGGATCTGGACCGGCCGCGCTCGAGCTGGCGGTGGTCGACTGGTTCCGGCAGTGGGTCGGCTACCCGCAGGACGCTCGCGGGCTGCTCGTGTCCGGTGGCTCCGCCGCCAACCTGACGGCGCTCGCATGCGCCCGCGAAGCGCTGGTCGGCGCGATGAACGAGGAGATCGTGGCCTACCTGTCCGACCAGTCGCACACCTCGCTGGCAAAGGGAACTCGCGCGCTCGGCTTCCGGCCCGATCGGGTGCGGATCGTGGCCACCGACCAGCACGGACGCATGCGCCCGGAGGCGCTGCGGGCTGCGATGCTGGCCGATCGGGCCGCGGGGTTGCGTCCGCTGGTCGTGGTTGCCAACGCCGGCACGACCGCGACGGGCGCCGTCGACCCGTTCGCCCAGCTGTCAGCGCTCTGCCGGGAGCAGGGCGTCTGGCTGCACGTGGACGGCGCCTACGGCGCCTTCGCCTGCCTCTCGGAGCGGGGGCGCACCGCCCTGGCAGGGATGGAGCTGGCCGACTCGATCACCCTCGACCCCCACAAGTGGCTCTATCAGCCGGTCGAAGTGGGAGCCTTGCTGGTCCGCGACGGTGCACTGCTTCGGCGCGCGTTCGAGGTCTCGCACGACTATCTGAAGGACATCGAGGCCGGCCTGGAGGAGGTGAACTTCTCCGACCACGGGTTGCAGCTGACCCGCACCTGCCGCGCCCTGAAGCTGTGGATGTCGATCAAGTACTTCGGCCTGGCCGCGTTTCGGCAATCGATCGACGGCTGCATCGACCTGGCCGAGCACGCGCAGCGCCGGATCGAGGGCTCGCCGCAGCTGGAGCTGATCACGCCCGCCTCGCTCGGTATCATCACCTTCCGGCGGCATCCCCCGGGGCTGGACGACGAGCCCGCGCTCGACCGGATCAACGCCGACCTGGTCGCCCGGATCGCGGAGGGCGGCGAGGTGTTCCTGTCCACTGGGATGGTGCGGGGCCGGCAGATGCTCCGTCTCTGCATCCTCAACCACTCGACGTCGCAGGCGATCGTCGACCGCGCGCTCGACCTGGTCGAGACGCTGGCGGTGGATCCCGCCCATACCGTGGACGCCCCGGCCCAGAACCGCGAGCAACCGGTGGTGGCGGGCTGGCTGAGCCGGCCGGCACTCGACTCGGACACGCTGCGCGCGGTGCCCGTCTTCGCGTCACTGGACGACGCCCAGGCCGACCGGGTGCTGGGGCGGCTGCGGGAGCAGACCGCGGCGGCCGGCGAGACGGTGGTGGGCCAGTGGCAGGCCGGCCGCGACCTCTACGTGGTGCTGTCGGGACGGTTGCAGGTCGAAGCTGACGGGCGCGTCGTCGCCACGCTCGGGCCGGGCGAGTACTTCGGCGAGCTGGCGGCGATCGACTGGGGCGCCCACTTCGGCCGCAGCCGAGCGGCGACGGTGGTCGCAACCGAGCCGACCCGGTTGGTCGCGCTCGACTGGGAGCTGGTCAACTGGCTGATCCAGGCCGCGCCCGCATTCGGCGAACAGATCCAGCGCACCGCTCGCGGCCGGCTGGCCACGCTGTAGCGCTAGATGGAATCAATTCATCTAGGAGAGCTTCATGACGCCGACGTTGGCCGCGGCATACAGCGCCAGCAGCATCAGCGCGGTCGCGAACACGATCGTCGCGGCGTAGATGAGGATGCCGGGAGACACCTGCAGCCCACGGTGAGAGTTCAAACGCGTGTCGTCACCATCCCAAGATAGGAGAATCACCTATTGCAGGTGGTATCGGCGCTCGGCTCGACTTTGATGAGCAACCGCGGCCATCTACCTTGCGATCAGATTTGGTTGAGCTTCTTCGCCTTCGGTGCGCATGAGGCGCAGAACCGCTCGTGCTCGTCGTCCAGCGGCCGGTAACACCGCTCGCAAGGACGAGGCTTACGCGATGACGATGATCGGTTGGTGCGCATTGGTGGCGTGGGCGGCAAGACAGGCTCCTCAGGTCGAGTGGTGCTTGTGAGC
>JAWVEC010000067.1:0-3111 GCA_033856975.1 Gaiellales bacterium | reverse complement strand
GCCGCCCAGCCGCAGCGGCGCCGGCGTCGGCCGCCGCTCCGCCACGCGCAGGTACATGGTCGCCATCGGTGTCACCGAAGGCAACATCATCGCCGCCATCATCACCGTCCACAACACCAGGAAGCCGGCCAGGTGGAAGCCCATCGTGCCCGGCGCCGAGCTCATCCCGGACGTCTGCTGGATCACCGCCAGCCAGCTGAGCGCGGCCGCCAGCAGCAGCGCGGCGGCCGGGATCGATGGCCGCAGCGACCGGCCGCGATCGAGCGGACCGCTGCTCATGCCAGCTCCGCCCGGGCGGCCGTGAACTGGTCGACGGCGAAGTCGATGTCGGCCGGCGTGTGGGCGGCCGACATCTGGGTGCGGATGCGGGCGGTGCCCTCCGGCACCACCGGGTACGAGAAGCTGACGGCGTACACGCCGCGCGCGATCAGCGCCTCCGCCAGCCGGGCGGCACGGGTGGCGTCGCCCACCATCACCGGCACGATCGGGTGGTCGCCGGGCAGGATGTCGAACTCGAGCTCGGTCATCCGCTGCCGAAAGCGGGCCGTGTTCTGGCGCAGCCGCTCGCGCGGCTCGTCCGACTGCTCGATCAGGTCGAGCGCCTTCAGCGTCGCGCCCGCGATCGGTGGGGCAAGGCTGTTGGAGAACAGGTACGGACGCGACCGCTGCCGCAGCAGGTCGACCACCTCCGCGGCGGCCGCCACGTAGCCTCCACTGGCACCGCCCATCGCCTTGCCGAGCGTCCCGGTGATGATGTCGACGCGGTCGATCACGTCGTGCAGCTCGTGCGTGCCGCGGCCGGTCGCACCGACGAAGCCGACGGCGTGCGAGTCGTCGACCATCACCAGCGCATCGTGCCGCTCGGCCAGATCGCAGATGCCGGCCAGATCGGCGACGTAGCCGTCCATCGAGAACACGCCGTCGGTGGCGATCAGCCGGTGACGGGCGTCGGCCGACTCCACCAGCCGCGCCTCGAGCTGCTCCAGGTCGCGGTTGGCGTAGCGCAGCCGGCGCGCCTTGCAGAGTCGGATGCCGTCGATGATCGAGGCGTGGTTGAGGGCGTCGGAGATGATCGCGTCGTCCGGCCCCAGCAGCGCCTCGAACAGGCCGCCGTTGGCGTCGAAACAGGAGCCGTAGAGGATCGCGTCCTCGCTGCCCAAAAAGCTGGCGAGCCGCTGCTCGAGGTCGCGATGCACCTGCTGTGTGCCGCAGATGAACCGCACCGACGCCATGCCGTAGCCCCACCGATCCAGCGCCGCGTGTGCCGCCGACACGATCTCGGGGTGGTCGGCCAGGCCCAGGTAGTTGTTCGCGCACAGGTTCAGCACCTCGCCGCGGCCGGCCACGGCGACGTGCGCCGCCTGCGGCGTCTCGATCACGTGCTCGGACTTGTACAGGCCGGCCGCTCGCAGCTCCTCCAACCGAGCGCCGACCTCCGTGCGCAGGCCTCCGTCCATCAGCCCGACTGCCAGTCGAGCACGACCTTGCCGGACTGCCCCGAGCCCGCGATCGCAAAGCCCTCCGCGAACTCGCCGAACGGCAGCCGATGGGTGATCACGGGGGCGATGTCGAGTCCGGACTGCAGCATCACCGTCATCTGATACCACGTCTCGTACATCTCGCGCCCGTAGATGCCGCGCAGCGTCAGCATGTTGAACACGACCTGCGTCCAGTCGATGGCGAACTCCTCGCTGGGAATGCCAAGCATCGCGATCCGGCCGCCGTGCGACATGTTGGCCAGCATCGAGCGCAGCGCCGCGGGGTTGCCGGACATCTCCAGGGCGACGTCGAAGCCCTCGCTCATGCCCAGCTCGGCCTGCACCTGGGACAGGTCGCGGCTGCCGGGATCGATCGCCAGCGTGGCACCCATGCGGGCAGCCAGATCGCGCCGGTAGCCGTTGGGGTCGCTGACCACGACGTGGCGCGCACCGGCGTGGCGGACGACGGCCGCCGCCATGCAGCCGATCGGCCCGGCGCCGGTGATCAGCACGTCCTCGCCCAGCACCGGGAAGGCCAGCGCCGTGTGGACGGCGTTTCCGAACGGATCGAAGATGGCCGCGACGTCCTCGTCCACACCCTCGCCGTGGTGCCAGATGTTGGTCATCGGCAGCGCGATCAGCTCGGCGAACGCCCCTGGCCGGTTGACGCCCACGCCCTGCGTGTGCGCGCACAGGTGGCGGCGGCCGGCCATGCAGTTGCGGCACCGCCCGCAGACGACGTGGCCCTCGCCGCTGACCAGGTCGCCGATCTGGAAGTCGTTCACGTTCGAGCCCAGCGCGACGATCTCGCCCACGAACTCGTGGCCGATCACGAGCGGCACCGGGATCGTGCGCTGCGCCCAGGCATCCCACTGCTCGATGTGCACGTCGGTGCCGCAGATACCGGTGCGGTGCACCCGGATCAGGACATCGTTGATGCCGTGCTCGGGCTCCGGCACGTCCTCCAACCAGAGGCCGGGCTCGGCTCGGCTCTTGACCAGCGCTCGCATGCTGCGCCGGATGTTAGTGGCGCGCAGCGCCGCCGGTCAGGCCCGCCGGTAGTCGATCCGCCACAGCTCGCGCCACTCCTCGCCGTCCGCCGAGCTCGCCCACGTCCAGGTGAAGCCGCCGTCGGCGATCCCGTCGAACAGCATCCGCTTCGTCTCGCCCCGATCGTCCGCAGCGACGGTGAACAGCTCCATCGCGCCCTCGCGAAACTCGCCCTGCAGGTGGAACCACGATCCCTGGCTGTCCATCCACGTCTGCACCCAGCGGCCGGCCTGCGCGTCGTACAGCGAGATGCTGGTTCCGACCAGGCCGGCATCCGGCCCGCCGTCGAACGACTCGCGGATCACGCGGCCGTCGCAGATCGCGTCCACCCGGTTTTGCCCGCGGCCGCCCTGCCACGAGCAGCGCCACTCGCCCAGCCAGAAGTCGAACTGCCGCAGAGGATCGCCCATGAACCTTTTGACGCAGAAATCGCGGCGTCGTTTGCGCGTACCGCAATAAGGTCACAGCCCGCGCCGAACGGGTGATCGCAGATGGCCCGTGAGCGGCCGATTATGTGAGGACGAGGCGTCGATGGGGGTGGGGTGGCATGATCGAGCGAGCATGGTCCGAGGCGCGGCGACTG
>JAWVEC010000066.1:0-15736 GCA_033856975.1 Gaiellales bacterium | reverse complement strand
GCCGCCGCCCACCTGCTCGAGGGATACCTGACACGGCTCGCCGGCTGATCGTCCTGGCGGCGCTGGTCGTCGTGGTGCTGGTCGCGTTCGAGGCCGTGCGTCGCGTGCTGCCCAACTCCAGCAAGCCGAACGCCGATCCGCACGGCCCGACGATCCGGGTCGTGATCCCGCGGGGCGTGGACGCGGCCGGCATCGGCTCGATCCTCGAGCAGGACGGCGTCGTCTCGGACGGCGGGCGGTTCCGGAACTACGCCAAGGAGCAGGGGCAGGGCGCCGACTTCAAGGCTGGGCGCTACGGCTTCCAGGCCGGCGCCGACTACGACACGATCATCAAGCGGCTCGACCTCGGCCCAGCCGCGCCCAGGGCGGCGACGCTGGTGATCCCGGAGGGATTCCGGATCACCGAGATCGAGTCTCGTCTGGCCGGAGTGGGCATCTCGAAGAGCGGCTACGCGAAGGCTGCCGCTGCCGCCGCCTCGCCGGCCGGCTTCGGCTCGCACACGAACATGGAGGGCTTCATGTTCCCGGCCACCTACAGCGTCACGCCGCACGAACGCCCGGCGGTGCTCGTCTCGCAGCAGCTGGCGGCGTTCCAGAACGCCTTCTCCCAGGTCGACATGGGCTATGCCGCGTCCAAGAACCTGACACCCTACGACGTGCTCACGATCGCCTCGATGATCGAGCGCGAGGCGCACGTCGCCAAGGACAGGGCGAAGATCGCCGCGGTGATCTACAACCGCCTGCATCTGGGCATGTCGCTCGGCATCGACGCAACACTGCTCTACGAGCAGGGCTCGTGGACGCATCAGCTGACGGTCAGCGAGCTGGCGGCGAACACGCCGTACAACACACGCATCCGGCAAGGCTTGCCGCCGACGCCGATCTGCAATCCCGGGCTGGCGTCGCTGCAGGCGGCCGCGCAGCCCGCCCATGTCGACTATCTCTACTACGTGGCCATCGGCGACTCCGGCACCCACTACTTCACCAACAGCTACCAGGACTTCGTCGCCCATGGCGGCTAGCGCGGCGGCGATCGGCGGCTCGACGAGGCTGGCCGGCGTGATCGGCTGGCCGGTCTCGCACTCGCGCTCGCCCCAGATGCACAACGCCGCCTACGCGGCTCTGGGACTCGACTGGACCTATGTCGCGCTGGCGGTGCCGCCTGCGCGCCTGGCCGAGGCGATGCGCGGAATGCCGGCGCTCGGCTTTGCCGGCGTGAACGTCACGATTCCGCACAAGCAGTCGGTGATCGCGCTGTGCCACGAGCTGTCGCCCCTGGCCGAGCGGGCCGGCTCTGTGAACACGATCATGGTCGAGCCCGGACTTCGCCTGCGCGGAGACACCACCGACGGGCTCGGCATGATGGACGCGATCGGCCCGCTGGCCGGGAACGGTGCGCTGGTGCTGGGCGCGGGCGGAGCGGCCCGATCGGCGGTGTCGGCTCTGGTCGACGCGGGGCTGGCGGTGCAGGTGAGCGCGCGCCGGGCCGATGCAGCTGCCGATCTGGCGCGCGACCTGGGCGCTGAGCCGGTGCCCTGGCCTCCCCAGAAAGCCGCTTCCCTGGTCGTGAACGCGACGCCGATCGGGCAGTCCGGCGAGGCCGGCGAGCTGCCGATCGCGGCCGAGCTGCTGGCCACGGCCGAGGTCGTCTGCGACCTTGCCTACCGCGGCGACGGAAGCGAGACCGGGCTGGTGACGGCGGCGCGAGGGCTGGCCGTGAGGACGGTGGATGGGCTGGATGTGCTGGTCGGCCAGGGAGCGCGTTCGTTCCGCCTGTTCACGGGATCGGAGCCTCCGATCGACGTGATGCGGACCGCGGTGCGGGACGTGGCGCCTGCGACAAACTGCTAGATACCATCTAGACTACTCGTGTGATCGCGCTCGTCACGGGGGCTTCGGACGGTATCGGGCTCGAGCTGGCCCGGCTGTTCGCCGCCGACGGCCACGACCTGGTACTGGTGTCGCGTGGTGCCGAACGGCTGGGAGTGATCGCCCGCGACCTGGAGGAGCGGTTCAAGGTCGAGGTGCGGGCGATTCCCCGCGACCTGTCCAATCCGATCGCGCCGGCATCGCTGTTCGACGAGTGCGGGGAGATCGATTTCCTGGTAAACAATGCCGGCTTTGGCAGCATGGGCTCGTTCGTGGAGTCCGACCCGGCGATGCTGGGCGAGATGCTGCAGGTGAACGTTGCGGCGTTGACCCAGCTGACGCGGCTGTTCCTGCCCACGATGGTCGAGCGGGGAGCCGGACGGATACTGAACGTCGCCTCGACCGCGGCGTTCCAGCCGGGGCCGCTGATGGCCGTCTACTACGCCAGCAAGGCCTACGTGCTCTCGTTCTCCGAGGCGATCCGCGAGGAGCTGAACGGCAGCGGCGTGACGGTCACCACGCTCTGTCCCGGGCCGACGCGCACCA
The DNA here is from genome assembly GCA_033856975.1 of Gaiellales bacterium. GTDB lineage: Bacteria > Actinomycetota > Thermoleophilia > Gaiellales > JAICJC01 > JAICYJ01. The sequence continues at coordinate 13,321 of JAWVEC010000066.1, read as the reverse complement.
GTTTCGACAGCCGTGCCGAGGTGGCGCGGCCGCGGCTGATCAACTCGCGGCTGATGGAGCCCTCGGAGGTCGCGGGCGAGGGCTACGCCGGCATGCTGGCCGGCAAGGCGGTCGTGATCCCCGGCCGCGTCAACCGGCTGGGCGCGACCGGCGCGCGGCTGATGCCGCGCTCGCTGGCGGCCGGCATCGTCCGCCGGATCCACGAGGGACACGAGCCGGAGTAGCCGGTACTGCCGCTAGTGCCCGCCGAGCAGGTACGGCGAGAGCGAGGGGCCAAACAGCAGCGCGATCACGGCGCCGAAGGCGAGGAACGGGCCGAACGGGAACGTCGTCTTGCGGGCCTTGGCGCCGCGGCGTGTCAGCAGGTAGACGCTCAGGAAGGTCGAGGCCACGAAGCCCGTGAACAGCGCCACGAACGCGTAGCGGCCGGTGCCGAGCCCGATCATCAGCGCCATCTTGACGTCTCCCAGCCCCATGCCCTTGGGTGAGATCGCCCAGGCCAGGCCCAGGAACAGGAAGCAGCCGAGGCCGCCCAGCGCGAACTCGGCCAGCCGGCCGGGCTCGGCGATGCCGGCCGCCGCGAACACCAGGAAGGCGCCGGGAAAGTTGATCGCGTTGGGGATGATGCGATGGTTGAGGTCGATCGCCGAGGCGGGGACAATCAGCGCGGTCAGCAGCAACGCCGGCGCCAGCCGCGGCTCGAAGCCGATCTTCAGCGTCAGGGCGGCGAACAGCCCGGCCGTCAGCGTGGCCACGACCAGGCGGCGGCGCGCCGAGGGCGGCGTGCCGAGGCCGAGCGGGAAGCGCTGGATCAACCACTCGATCGGCCAGCCGAGGGCGAATCCGACGCCTGCGAAGGGAAGCGCGAACTCCATCAGGCAATGCTATCGGCGCGACCGGGTGCTCACTGTAGGCTGCCCGCGTGCCCGATGTGATCGTGCGAGGGGATCCTGACCGGCGCCGGATCGGCTCAGTTGGCGGCGGAGATCGTGCTGGGCGGGGACACCTTCACCGATCCGGAGCCGTTCTCGCCCGGGCGGCTCTAGAAACCATCTAGGCTCCCATGATGGAGCTTTCCTACGTCACCGCGGGTGAGTCACACGGGCCCGGATTGACGGTGGTCGTCAGCGGACTGCCGGCTGGGCTCGAGCTCGACCACGAGCTGATCCGAGGCGACCTCGCCCGCCGCCAGGCCGGCTACGGGCGCAGCCCGCGCCAGAAGCTCGAGCAGGACGACGCACACCCCACCGGCGGCCTGCGGCACGGCCGCACGCTGGGCAGCCCGCTCTCGTTCTTCATCGAGAACCGCGACCACAAGAACTGGATCGAGCCGATGAACGCGTGGCCGGTCAGCGAGCAGGCGCTGGAGGAGTACGGCTGGCGCGGCAAGCCGATCCGGCTGCCCCGCCCCGGGCACGCCGACCTGCCGGGGACGCTCAAGTACGCGCACGAGGATGTCCGAAACGTGCTCGAGCGGGCGAGCGCACGCGAGACGGCGGCCCGGGTCGCCGCGGGCGCGGTGGCGAAGGCGCTGATCCGCACCATCGGCATCGAGGTGCGCTCGCACGTGCTGCAGATCGGTTCCGTGCGGGCGACGCCGCCGGCATGGCTCGCGGTTGCCGACTTCGATCGCGCTGAGGCCAGCCAGGTGCGCTGCCTCGATCCTGGCGCCGAGGTGGCCATGATCGCCGAGATCGAGGCCGCCAAGGCCGACCGCGACACGCTCGGCGGCGTCACCGAGGTGCGCGCCTTCGGGGTGCCGCCAGGCCTCGGGTCGCACGTCTCGGCGGGGCAGCGTCTGGACGGCCGGCTGGCCGGCGCCATGCTCTCGATCCAGTCGGCGAAGGGTGTTGAGATCGGCGATGCGATCGCCTCGGCCAGCCGTCGCGGCTCCAGCGTGCACGACGAGATCCTGCACGACGACGAGCACGGCTTCCATCGCGAGACCGATCGCGCGGGCGGTCTCGAAGGCGGCATCACCAACGGCTCCGACCTGGTGGTGCGGACGATCTGGAAGCCGCTGCCGACGCTGATGCGGCCGCTTCGCAGCGTCGAGCTGGGAACGCACGAGCCGCGAGAGGCGCACGTCGAGCGCAGCGATGTGACGGTGCTGCCGGCGGCGGCGGTGGTGGCCGAGGCGGCGGTCGCGTTCGAGCTGGCGCGGGCCGCACTGGAGAAGTTCGGCGGCGACTCGGTCGGGGACTTCACGGCCGCACACGCCGCGTACATCGCTCGCATCAGCCGGGCATGATCCCGGGCCCGTACCGCAACATCGCCCTGATCGGCTTCATGGGCGCCGGCAAGTCCACCGCGGGCGTAGCGCTGGCCGAGCGGTTGGGGTGGGAGTTCGCCGACGCCGACGCCGAGATCGAGCGCGAGGCCGGCAAGCCGATCCCACAGATCTTCGCCGATGAGGGCGAGCCGGCCTTCCGCGCCCTCGAGGAGCGGGTTGCCGCGCGGCTGCTGGCGCGGATCGAGGTGGTGGTCGCGCTCGGCGGGGGAGCGGTGACGTCGCCGGTGACGCGCGAACGGCTGCGCGACGGCAGCTTCACGGTGCTGCTCGACGTCTCGCCGCAGACGGCCTGGAGGCGAATCGAGGCGTCGGCCGCCGACCGCCCGCTGGCGGTCGAGGCGCGCGGCTTCGCCGAGCTGTACGAGCAGCGGCGCCCGCTCTACCACGCCACGGCCGACGCGCTGGTCGACGCCGAGCGGCTGGAGGGGGGTGAGCCGCTGCTGGTGCCCCTGTCGCGGCCGGCCGGCCTGTCCGAGCTGACCCGGCTGGCGGGTGCGCGGCGTGTGGCGCTGATCGCCGATCGCAACGTGCTGCGGCTGGTCGGCGCCCCGCTCGATCCCTTCGTGACCGTGCGCCTGCCCGTGGGCGAGGCCGCAAAGACGGTCGCCGTCGCGCGCCAGGCGTGGACGCGGCTGGCCGACCTGGGGCTGGAACGGGGCGATGTGATCGTCGGGCTGGGCGGCGGAGCGGCCACCGATCTGGCGGGCTTCGTCGCCGCGACCTACCAGCGCGGGGTGCCATGGATCGCGGTGCCGACGTCGCTGGTGGGCATGGTGGACGCGGCCATCGGAGGCAAGACCGGCATCGACCTGCCCGGATCGAAGAACTACGTCGGCGCCTTCCATCCCGCCGAGTGGGTGGTGACCGACCCCGGGCTGCTCGAGACGCTGCCGGTGCGCGAGTGGTCGTGCGGCTTCGCCGAGGTGATCAAGACCGGCCTGCTGGCGGGCGGACGGCTGTGGGAGATGGTGTGCGACTGGGAGCCCGGCCGCGGCAGCACCGAGCAGCGGCTGGAGCTGATCCGTCGCTGTGCCGCCTACAAGGCGCACGTCGTCTCCACCGACCCGCGCGAGCAGGGGCTGCGTGCCGTGCTCAACCTGGGCCACTCGATCGGCCACGCGATCGAGGCGGCCGCGGGCTTTGGGATCCCGCACGGCGAGGCGGTGGCGGTCGGCCTGCTGCAGTCGCTGTGGCTCTCGACACGGGTGGCCGGGCTCGATCCGGCCGTCGAGCGCGAGACGCGGGCGCTGGTGAAGCGACACGGGCTGCCGACGCTGCATCGCGGCGTCGATCCGGCGGCCGTGCGGGAGGCGCTGCGGCGCGACAAGAAGGCGCGATCCGGCCGCGTCCGGTTCGTGCTGCTCGAGGCAATCGGCAAGCCCCTGTGGGGCGTTGACATCGACGACGCGCTGATCGATGAGGCGATCGCCCGGGCCGTGTAAGCACCGGCCCGGCGATCGCGTCTCGCGGGCGTGTGGTCGCTAGGGGGTCAGCACCACCGGCACCCGCACCTGGTGCTGCGGCACGCCGTTGCCGTCGGTGTCATCGTCGCTGACGATCACGGTGCCGAGCTGCGTACCCGACACCGTGTAGGGCACCAGCACCGTGTAGCCGCCGCGACAGCCGGTGCCGCAGCTGGCCAGGACGTTCGCGCGGGCCAGCACGGCGCCGCTCTGGCTGAGGATGCGCACGTGCAGGCTGGCTTCGAACACGTCGGCCGTGCCGGTCACGCGCACCGAGCCCGACAGGTGCGAGCCGATGGCGGGGTTCCAGACCGCGATCGTCGGCAGCAGCCCGGCGAACTTGGCCCGGGTCAGCGGCTGGGGCACCGGTACGCCATCACCGGTCAGCGTCCAAACAACGCGGCCGTTCACCTCGAGCCTGACTCGGTCGATCCCGGCGAACTGGGTCAGCGTGTAGGCCACCTGGGCAAGCCGCATGCGCACCGAGGCCGGGCCGCCACCGGTCCCGAACGACGGGCTGAGGTCGACCGTGGCAGTGCCGTTGGCGACCGAGAGCCCGAGCAGGCCGGTGCCCTCCGGCACCAGCGTGTGCACGCCGGCGTTCGCCTCGGCGATGTTCGGCCCCAACAGCAGCGACTGCATGGCGGCTCGGGCGGGAGCCGTCGTCTCCGGCTGCACTCGCTTGGACACCCACAGCTTGCCGCCTCGCTCGAACCAGACCTGATAGACGCTCGTCTCGCCGCCGGAGGCGGCGGCATGGGCCGCTCCGGCGGCCATGGCCCCGGCCAGCACGAGCAGAACGATGAGGGCACGTATCTTCACGATTGAATCCTTTCGGTGAGTTTGGTCGCGAGCAGCATGCAGCCGCCCGCTGTCGCGTGTCAGTCACGAGATGTGCCGAAGCCGTCAGGGAGTGAGAACGACCGCGATCCGTTGCTCGTGCGGGAACGTCCCGCTGCCGGCCGCATCGTCGTCGTGCACCACGATCGTGCCCGGCTGCTGGTGATCGACGTGGAACGGCAGGTCGAGCGCGTAGCTCCCCCAGCAGCCCGTGCCGCAGCTTGCGGTGGTGACGTCGTGGGCGATCACATGGCCGTCCTGATCGAGCAGCTCGACCGAGACGTTGGCCTCGAACACGTTCGCCAGGCCGGCCACGTGCACCGGGCTGGTCAGCCGCTGGCCGAATCCCGGCGCCGCGACCGCGATCACCGGCAACAGGCTGTCGTAGCCGGCCCGCGTCTGGGGCCGGTCGAGCACGATCCCCTCGCCCGAGAAGACCGTCACCGGTGAGCCGTCCAGGCGCAGCGCGACTCTCTTGACCGTCGCAAACTGGGTCAGCGTGTAGACGACCTGTGCCAGCCGCATCGTCATCGAGAGCGACCCGCCGCCCGACTGGTACTCGGAGCTGAGGTCGACCGTGGCGGTGCCGCCGGAGATGTCGAGGCCGAGCAGCGTCGTTCCATCCGGCACCACGCTACCGACACCGTTGGCCCGCTCGGCCTCGGTCGGGCCGGACAGCAGTGCGTTGACCGCGGCCGCCCCGACGGCGGCCGTCGCAGACTCGCTGCGGGTTACGGGCCAGAGCGTCTCGCCCCGCTCGAAGAACACCTGGTAGCTGATGCTCGGCCCGTCGACCGTGGATCCAACGGCGCCGCTGGTTGGCGTCGTGGACACCACGTTGCTGATGGCGCCCTCGCCCACGGCGCCGCTCGAGCCGCAGCCGGCCGTCGCAAGCCCCAGCAGGATGATCAGGAATGCCAGCCGCTTCATCTACTCCTCCTTCGTGGATGGGTGTGCATCCACATCCTGCGCGGCCTGGGCAACAGCCTCCTCACCGGCGTGTAACGGTTCCGAAACAGGCAGCAGCAGGCCGAACAGCGCGCCGCCGCCGGGCCGGTTGGCGGCGGTCAGGTCGCCTCCCAGCAGCCGCGCATTCTCCCGCGCGATGGCCAGGCCGAGGCCGCTGCCGCCCTCGCTGCGGCTGCGATCCGCCTTGGAGAAGCGGTCGAACACGTGCGGCAGGAACTCGGGAGCCAGGCCGGGCCCGTCGTCGGCGACCTCGACCAGCGCCGCGTCGCCGTCGCGGGTGACGCGGACGACGATCGAAGCGCCCCCGTGGGCGATCGCGTTTCCGACCAGGTTGGCCACGATCCGCTCCAGCCGGCGCCGGTCGGTCGAGAGCACCACCTGATCGGCGTAAAGCTCGACCCGATCCGACCAGCCGTTTCCGCGCAGCACGCCGGCCACCACCTGGCCGGCGTTGACCAGCTCGGTGGCCGTCCGCTCCTGGCCCGAGTCGATGCGTGAGATCTCGAGCAGGTCATCGGTCAGCCGGCGCAGCCGGCCGACGTCGGCGACCAGCAGCCGGGCCAGCCGGCCCGGTTCCTCGGGCATCGCGGCGGCATGCTCGGCCAGCAGCTCCGCCTCGCCGACCAGCGCGGTCAGCGGCGTGCGCAGCTCGTGGGCGACGTTCGCCGTGAAGGCCCGCTCGCGTTGCTGGGCGTCCGACAGCGCGGCGATCTTGGCCTCCAGTGCCTCGGCCATCTCGTTGAACGAGGCGGCCCAGGCACCGAACTCGTCGTCGCCCGCCACCGGCAGCCGGGTGTCGAGCAGGCCCTCGGCCAGCGATCGCGCCGCCTGACTGGCGGCCGAGACCGGGGCCAGGGTGCGGCGGGCGAGCAGCGTGCCGATCAGCCCCGCCAAGAGCGTCAGCGCCAGCCAGCCCACCGCAAGCACGTTTCGCAGCGCGCCGAGGTCGTCCCACACCTGCTGCTCGTCGTAGAAGAAGTACAGCGTCGTCCCGTTCGCCAGCCTTCCGCCAACCACCAGCTCGTGGCGGCCCGCGATCTCAACCCGCTGCCGCGCCAGCTGGCCGGCCGCGACCAGCCGCCGCAGATCGGACGGAACCTGCTTCGGCGTGGGGCAGCTCAGGTCGCGCAGGGGGCGCGCCCCGGCCGGCACCACGATCGCGCAGAAGTCGCCGCGCGTGCGGTAGGCGTCGAGCAGGCCGCCGGGCGGCGTCTGGCCGGCCGCGAACCGGAGGTTGAAGGTCGACTGGCTCACGGCGCGCGCAGCCGAGTCGTCCAGCCGGGAGCTGCGCACGATCAGATACGAGCCGATCGCAAGCGCCGCCGTCGACACGCCCGCGGTCAGCACGAACGCGATCGCCAGCCGCCGGCGGAGGCGGGCGGGAGCAACGGCGCCGACCCTCACGGCTGCTCGAAGCGGTAGCCGACGCCGCGCACCGTCGCGATCAGCGCGGGCTGCGACGGGTCGCGCTCCAGCTTGCCGCGCAGCCGCTGCACCGCCACGTCCACCAGCCGCGAGTCGCCCAGGAACTCATATCCCCACACCAGGTCGAGCAGGATGTCGCGCGTGAACACCTGCCCGGGCCGCCGAGCCAGCTCGCACAGCAGCCGGAACTCGGTCGCCGTCAGGCTCAGGTCGTGGCCGCCGCGGCGGGCGCGGAAGCCGGCCTCGTCGATCTCGAGATCGCCGAATCGCAGCAGCCGTGGCTGGGCCGGTGCCGTCCCGCGCCGCAGCACGGCCCGCAGCCGCGCCACCAGCTCGGCCGGCTCGAACGGCTTGGTGACGTAGTCGTCTGCGCCCAGCTCGAGCCCGATCACCACGTCGTGCGTGTCGGCGCGCGCCGTCAGCATCACGATCGGGGTGGCGTGGGTGCGGCGGATCTCGCGGCACACCTCGAAGCCGTCGCTTCCCGGCAGCATCACGTCCAGCAGCACGGCGTCGTAGGGCCGCTGCGCGAACAGCCGCAGCGCCTCCGTTCCATCGCCGCAGGCGGTGACGCCAAAGCCCGCCCGCTCGAGTGCCAGCGTGGTCACCTCGCGGATCGAGCGGTCGTCTTCGACCAGAAGCAGATGCGCATTCACCGGCGCAAGCCTACCGATGGCCTCCGTCGAGCTCGCGGCGACCGTGCCGATGCAGCCCCGATCGGCGGGCGGTAACCTCCGGCGCATGCAGGTTGCCGTACTGAACGGGGTCAATCTCAACATGCTCGGCCGGCGCGATCCGGCCCAGTACGGCACGCTGACGCTGTCCCAGCTCGAGACCCAGATCTACGGGTACGCGCTGGAGCTGAACCTGACCGCGCGCTGCTGGCAGACCAACAGCGAGGGCGCATACGTCGACATGATCCATGAGGCCTCAAGCGGAGCCGATGGGCTGGTGGTCAACCCGGGCGCGTGGACGCACTACAGCTACGCGATCCGCGACGCGCTCGAGATCTTCACCGGGCCGATCGTCGAGGTGCACCTGTCCGACGTCGACCGGCGTGAGGAGTGGCGGCGCCACTCGGTGATCTCCGACGTCGTCTCGCATCGCATCTTCGGGCGGGGCGAGAGCGGCTACCGCGATGCCTTCGTCTACCTGGCGGAGCAGACGGCGTGAACCACCGCGCACGGCTGGAACGCCTGGCCGAGGAGCTGCCGGCGCTGGGCGTGGACGCGCTGCTGGTCACCAACCTCGTCAACGTCCGCTACCTGACCGGATACACGGGCAGCAACGGCGCGGTCGTGATCGGCCCCGGCGGCGGCGTGTTCCTGACCGACTTCCGGTACCTGGAGCGGGTCGAGCCGCTGCGCGAGTTCATCGAGGTACGGCAGGCGAAGCAGGACCTGATCGGCTTCGTCGCGGAGCGCTGGGGCGAGCTGGCGCCGTCCGCGTCCAGGATCGGCTTCGAGGCCTCCCACCTCTCGGTCACCCTGCACGGCGTTCTGTCCAAAACAGCGGGGCCGGTCGAGCTGGTACCGACGACGGGCGCGGTCGAGCGGCTGCGGCTGATCAAGGACGGCGATGAGATTGCCGCGATCCGGCGCGCGTCCGCCCTGCTCGAGCCTGTCTACGAGGCGCTGGTGGCCGACGGCCTGGTCGGGCGCAGCGAGTTCGACATCGCCTGGCGGATCCACCAGCTGGTGCGCGAGCTCGGCGGGGATCAGCTCTCGTTCGACCCCATCGTCGCCTCCGGCGAGGCTGGTGCGCTGCCTCATGCCGAGCCGCGCAGGGTGGCGATCGAGTCCGGCGGCATGGTCACCATCGACCTGGGCGCGAAGCTGGACGGCTACTGCTCGGACTGCACGCGCACGTTTGCCGTCGGCTCACCGCCGCCCGAGCTGGCGGAGGTCTATGAGCTGGTGCTGAGGGCGCAGCTGTCCGGCTTGGCCGCGGTGCGGCCCGGCGTGGAGGGTGTCGACGTCGACGCGCTGGTGCGTGATGTGATCGAGGGGGCCGGGCACGGCGGCCACTTCCAGCACGGCACCGGCCACGGCGTCGGGCTCGAGATCCACGAGGATCCGCGGCTCTCGACCACGTCCACCGCAACCCTCGAGGCCGGGATGATCGTCACAGTCGAGCCGGGTGTCTACCTGCCCGGAGTCGGCGGGGTGCGGATCGAAGATCTGGTCGTGGTCACGGCGGACGGCTGCGAGCCGCTCACCGGCTACCCTAAACAGCTGATCACGGCCCCGTAGGCCGTCCCCAACTCGAAGCGAGCCATGGCAGAGACGATCTCCACCAACCAGTTCAAGAACGGCATGCACGTCGAGGTCGACGGCACGATCTACCGGATCGTCGACTTCCAGCACGTCAAGCCCGGAAAAGGGGGGGCGTTCGTGCGCACCAAGCTGAAGGGACTGGAGTCGGGCTCGGTGGTCGACAAGACGTTCCGCGCCGGCGAGAAGATGCCGCGCATCCACACCGAGGTGAAGAGCGTCACCTACCTCTACAACGACGGCGCCGACGTGCACCTGATGGACTCGGAGACGTTCGATCAGATCGCGCTCCCGGCCGACTCGCTGTCCGACGAGCTCCAGTTCATGCGCGAGAACGACACGGTGCAGCTGATGACGGTCGACGGCAAGCCGACCTCGGTGCAGCTGCCGGCCGCCGTCGAGCTGGCGGTGACCGACACCGAGCCGGGCGTGAAGGGCGACACCGTGTCCAACGTGACCAAGCCGGCCACGCTCGAGACCGGCGCCGTGGTGCAGGTACCGCTGTTCGTCAACGTCGGCGACAGGATCCGCGTGGACACTCGCGAGGCGCGCTACATCTCACGCGCGTGACACGGCTCGTCGACACCACCATCCGCCTGCTCTCGCAGCAGCCCCTGGTCGGCTCCATCTCCACTGCGCGCGTGCTGGAGGTGGCGGAGATCCTCGATCAGGCAGGCTTCGCCGCGCTCGAGGTGACTGGCGGCGGCTGCTTCGACGCCGCCGTCCAGCGCGGCGCCGAGAGCCCCTGGGAGCGGGTCCGCGCTCTGGGCGCCCGCTGCACCCGCACGCCGCTCCAGATGGCCGTGCGAGGGCGCTTCCTGGTCGGATCGCGACCGTTGTCGGACGACCTCGTGCGGCGGTTCATCCTCTGCGCCGCCGAGAGCGGCATCGACATCTTCCGGCTGCACGACCCGCTCAACGACGTCGAGAACCTGGAGTCGGCGGCCGCTGCGGTGCGTGAGTCGGGCGGCCGGCTGTACGCCGGACTGGCCTTCTCCGGCTACATGCCGAATCTGCCCCGGGTGGTCGACAAGGCGCGGCGGCTGGCCGAGATGGGCGCCGATCACGTGCTGCTGCACGACCCCGCCGGCGCGCTCGACCCCGGCACCTGCGACAAGGTGATCAACCAGCTCTCGGAAGCGGCCGGAGTGCCGGTCGGCCTGTACTGCCAGGGCACCGGCGGCAACGCGCTGGCGATGGCGATCGAGGCCGCGCGCCACAACGCCGAGCCGATCGCGACCGCGGTGCTGCCGGTGGCCTACACGCTGCACCGGGTCGCCGCCGAGGTGCTGTGCGACGCGCTGTCCGGCCTTGGCCTGGAGCACGGCGTCGACGTCGACCGGGTGTGGCAGGCGTCGCGCTTCATCGACGAGCACGTCACCTCGCAGATGCCGACGATGCCGATCCCTCCCCGGATCACGCTGCGCACGGCGTTCAACCGGCTGCCGGTGGGGTTGGTGGCGGACCTGGACGCGCGGCTGCGGATGCTGGGCGCGCCCGATCGCCTGGACGAGGTGCTGGAGGAGTTCAAACAGGTGCGGATGGACTGCGGCGTGCCGCCGCTGGCCCAGCCGGTGGGTGGCATCCTGGCCGGGCAGGCCGTTCGCCACGTGCTGTCCGCGCGGCGCTGGGCGGAGGTGTCCGACGAGATGCGCGACTACATCTCGGGCGTCTACGGCACGCCGCCGCAGCCGATCGCGCCGGAGCCGGCCGTGTTCGCGGTGCCGCTGCCCCCCGTCGAGCCGGACGTCGAGCTGGGCGAGCTGCGGGCCGATGGGCTGGCCGCCAGCGAGGAGGACCTGCTGCTGGTGGCGCTGTTCGGCGACGACGCCAGCCGCCTGCTGTCCGCGCTGCGAACCCGCGGTGACCGCGAGGAGCATGAGCGCGACGGCCTCGAGCGCAGCCAGTCGGAGCGCATCCGTGAGCTGATCGAGATGCTCGAGGGCTCGAACGTCGGCGAGCTGACGCTGGAGGACGCCGGCGTTCGGATCACCGTGCGGCGGCAGGACGACAGGCCGCCCGGCGGTACGTCGGTGGCCCCCGCCCCGGCCACCGGCAACGGTGCCGCCGAGGCGCTCAGCGTGTCCCAGACGATCAAGATCGAGTCGCCGATGGTGGGCACGTTCTATCGCTCGTCGTCGCCGACGGCGGCGCCGTTCGTGGAGGAGGGCGCCCGGGTTGAGGTCGGCCAGACGCTCTGCGTCCTCGAGGCGATGAAGCTGTTCAACGAGTTCAAGTCGGAGCACGCCGGCGTGATCCGCGCGGTGCTGGTCAACAACGCCGAGCCGGTCGAGTACGGCCAGGCGCTGTTCGAGCTCGAGCCCGCCTGAGCGATGCTCACGCGGGTGCTCATCGCCAACCGCGGGGAGGCGGCGGTGCGTCTGGTGCGCGCCTGCCACGATCTCGGCATCGAGACGGTGGCGGTCTACTCGACGGCCGACCGTGATGGATTGTGGGTGCGCCTGGCCGATCGCGCCGTCTGCGTGGGGCCGCACCCGCCGGCTGAGAGCTATCTCAGCGTCCCCAACCTGATCGCCGCGGCTGAGACGACCGGCTGCGACGCGGTGCATCCCGGCTGGGGCTTCCTGGCCGAGAACGCCGGTTTCGTCCGCGCCTGCATCGACAACGATCTCGTGTTCGTGGGGCCACCCGCCGACGCGATCGAGCTGATGGGCGACAAGAGCCGCGCGAAGCAGACGATGCGCGATGCCGGTGTGCCGCTGGTTGCGGGCAGTGAGCTGCGGCTGGCCGGCCCCGAGCAGGCCGCGGAGCTGGCCGAGGGCGTCGGCTACCCGGTGCTGCTGAAGGCGGCCGCGGGCGGTGGCGGGCGGGGCATGCGCCTGGTGTCGACCCGCGACGAGATCGGCGAGGCGTATCGCACCGCATCTGCCGAGGCCGAGAGCGCGTTCGGTGACGGCGGCATGTACCTGGAGAAGGCGATCGTCGAGCCGCGGCATGTCGAGATGCAGGTGCTGGCCGACGCACAGGGTGGCGTGCTGGTGCTCGGTGAGCGCGACTGCTCGATCCAGCGCCGCCATCAGAAGCTGATCGAGGAGGGGCCGTCGCCGGCTCTCGAGCCGGCCACCCGCGAGGCGATGGCCGAAGCGGCCGTGCGCGCCTGCACCGCCTGCGGCTACGTCAACGCCGGCACGGTCGAGTTCCTGCTCGACCGCGACGGCGGGTTCGCGTTCATCGAGATGAACACCCGCCTGCAGGTGGAGCACCCGGTGTCGGAGCTGCTGACCGGCTACGACATCGCCGGCTGGCAGCTTCGCATAGCGGGCGGCGAGCAGCTTCCCGCCACCGGCCTCGCGCCGCTGCGCGGGCACGCGATTGAGTTTCGCATCAACTGTGAGGATCCGCGGCGCGGATTCATGCCCGCCGCGGGCACCGTGACGCGCTTCCGGGCACCGCTGGGACCGGGCGTGCGGGTCGACACCCACGCCTACGAGGGCTACCGGGTGCCGCCGTTCTACGACTCGATGCTGGCCAAGGTGCTGGTGCACGGCGCCGATCGCGACCAGGCGCTGGCGCGCGCGCGGCGGGCGCTCGGGGAGCTCGAGATCGAGGGCGTCGCGACCACCCGCGACCTGTTCCTGGAGATCCTCGAGGAGCCGGGCTTCCGTGCCGGCCGCTACACGACCGCGTACCTGGAGCAGTCGCGAGACGCGCTGCCGTCGCTGTCGGAGGCGGTGCCGGCGTGAGCGTGCGGGTGGACAACGCGGTGCTCGCCGACGAGGCGCTCGTCTCGATCGTCCGCGGCGCCGTTGCCCAGGTCGAGGGCGTGCGGCTCGACCGACCGGGCCGCGTCTCGCGGGTGCTGCCCGGCCGCCGCGACGCGGTCAGCTGGGAGCTGGGCGAGCACGGCGCCGCCTTCGACATCGACGTGGCCGCCGGCTACGGAGTGGTGCTGCCGCGAGCGGCCGCCGAGGTGCGTCGCAGCGTGGCCGGCGCCGTCGTCACGATGACGGGCCTATCGGTGACGTCGGTCGACGTGACCGTGACGGGGGTCGAGCGATGAGCCGGCGAGCGGAGCGGCGCGCGGCCGCCTTCCTGCT
>JAWVEC010000065.1:0-14236 GCA_033856975.1 Gaiellales bacterium | reverse complement strand
GATGGGCCGTACAGGGATCGAACCTGTGACCTTGGGATTAAAAGTCCCCTGCTCTACCAGCTGAGCTAACGGCCCTGGGATGGCGATTGTAGGTAACCTGCTCGCCCGTGCCGCGAATACGGCCTTTCGCCGAGAGCCAGCCACCTCCAGGAGCGACCCATGAGCATCCGCGTCAACCGCATCGACGAGCCCGGTTTTGCCGGCATCGCGACCTTCTCCAAGCTGCCGCTGGCGCTCGATCCGAGCGGCCTCGAGGGAGCCGACGCCGCGATCGTCGGCGCGCCGATGGACGAGACCGTCTCGAACAGGCCCGGCAGCCGGTTCGGCCCGCGGGCTGTGCGGATGGCGGACGACTCGGCCGGCGTGCCGCCGCAGCGGCCGCACATGCTGCTCGGCGTGGATCCCTACACCGTGCTGAACGTGGTCGACTATGGCGATGCCGAGGTGGTGCCGGGTGACACCGAGCGCAGTCACGCGGCGATCAAGAAGATCATTGGCGAGGTGCTGACGGCGGGCGCGATCCCGTTCGTGCTGGGCGGCGACCACTCGATCGCCGACCCTCACTTCACTGCCGTCGCCGACCACCACGGACACGGCAAGGTGGGCGTGATCCACTTCGACGCTCACGCCGACACCGCCGCCGAGCTGTCCGGCGTCGTCCGCTCGCACGGAACGCCGATGCGGCTGGTGGTCGACTCGGGCGCGATCCCCGGCGACCGCTTCATGCAGGTCGCTCTGCGCGGCTGGTGGCCCGAGCAGGAGGAGTTCGCATGGATGCGCTCGGTCGGCTTCCGCTGGTGGACGATGTACGAGCTGGACGAGCGCGGCTTCGACACCTGCCTGGACGAGATCATCGCCGCCGCGTCCGGCTGGGAGAAGCTGATCCTGTCCGTCGACGTCGATGCGCTCGACCCGGCTTACGCGCCCGGCACCGGCACGCCCGAGCCGGGCGGCCTGACGCCGCGCGAGCTGTTTCGCGCAGTTCGGCGGATCGGCGCCGAGCTGAACGTCTGCTCGGTGGAGGTGGTCGAGGTGGCGCCGGCCTACGACCACAGCGACGTGACCGCGATCAACGCCCACCGTGTGGTGCTGGAAACCCTGTCAGGGATTGCGCTTCGCCGCAGCGGCGGCACGGCGGCGCCGGAACTGGACGCACGCGCTCGCTAACAATCGGGAACCAAACGCGCGTGACACGCGTAGTATTCGGGTATGGCACGTTCGATGAGCAACACCTCAGACACAGTCCGGTATCTCCCCACCGCCCGTGACGCCGCTTGGCGCCACTATCTGGAAGCGGTGCGGGACGTCCCCGACGACGAGTACGCAGAGACCGAAGCATCGGCCTGGGACGAGCTGCAGGCGGCCCTGGCCGACCTGCCGCCCCAGCCAACCGGCGCGGCCTGATCCGCTCACCGATCGGAGGGCTGGCGTATTCTGCTGCCGCCTGCCCCCATCGTCTAGTGGCCTAGGACTCCAGCCTTTCACGCTGGCAACACGGGTTCGAATCCCGTTGGGGGTACTCTCGCCGCAGGGGAGCCCTTCGACTCCGTCGAAGCCGAAGTGGCCAGAGGCGACCCCTCGCGATTGCGTCTCGCGACGAGCGCTGCGCTGTACCTACGCCGCTTCGGGCGGCGACGAAGCCGCCCGCTTCTGCTCGTACATGCGCAGGTCGGCCCGGCGGATCAGCTGATCCGGCGAGGCGCCATCGCGAGGGTGGATCGCGACGCCGACGCTGACGGCGACCGACACCGACACGCTGGCCGAGGTGATCGGCTCGGCGACCGCGGCCACGATGCGTTTGATCGTCAACGCCGTGCGGCTCTCGGCCTCGTCGTGCGGCAGCCGGCGAAGCAGCACCACGAACTCGTCGCCGCCATGCCGGGCGACGAGGTCGTCGCCGCGCACGGCGTCAGTCAGCCGCCTCGCCACCTCCTTCAGCACCGCATCTCCCACCAGGTGGCCATGCCGGTCGTTGACCTGCTTGAAACCGTCCAGGTCGAGGAACAGGAGCGCCGTCGACCGCTGGTCGCCCTCGCGCAGCGCCGCAGCCATCGTGTCGTAGAGGGCCGCGCGGTTGGCAAGCTGCGTCAGCCCGTCGCGATACGCCATCACCGTCAGCGCCTGCTGGGCGGTGCGTCGCTCGCCGTCGATCAGGTCGCGCTCCACGAACAAGAGCGCAAGCCGAAGCAGCACGAGCAGCGAGATCAGCCCGCCCATCAGCGCCAGCACGCGCACGTCCGAGCTGCTGGTGGCCGCGTTGAGGCCGATCGCCGCCGGGGCCGAGAGCAGCGCCGCCGCCAGCAGTGCCAGCCGCGGCAGCGTCAGCCGCCCGCCGGGAGCGACCGGCACCGTGGCCGCCACAACATCACGCGACGGTGCCAGCGCCGCCAGGCCGAGCAGTACGTAGAACGCGAAGTAGCCGAGGTTGACGTACGAGCCGGCCGAGAAGCTGGCGTCGATCCGCATCCGGGCATAGATCACATCGGTCACCAGCACCGTCGCGAAGGCCGCGCTCACCCATCGCAGCGAGACGTTGCGGAGGCCGCCCGCAAACGAGAGCTGGACGACGCCGACCAGCAGCAGGTAGTCCATGGCGGGGTAGACGACGACCAGCAGCGAGGCCAGCGCCGTGCCCTGATGGGCGCTCGCCGCGGGCGCTATGGCGGCAAACCAGACCGTCAAACCCGCTGCCAGGCCGATGATGGAGGCATCAAGCACGTCCGCCGCGCGCGGGCGTCCGCCGCGCACCAGCAGGCCGATGCCGATCAAAAGCGGCGGGTAGGCCAGCACGTAGAAGGCGTCGGCGGGCGAGGGGAACGGCGCCTCGGTACCCTCGATCCAGCGGTACGCGTTCCAGTAGCCATCGCCCGCCACCCACAGCGTCAGGCCGAGCAGGATCATCCACCAGGCCGTACCCGAGCAGCGGCGGGTGGCGATGCCGAGTCCGATCGCGGCCACCCCGCTGACACCGATCAGCTGGTAGATCAGGTGCAGGACGTTCGCTCCGGCGGGCAGCACGAAGTAGGCGGCGCTGAGCCCGGCTCCGATCACGAGAAAGGCCGGCCAACCCATGCGGGCGACAAGGTAGCGAGCATTCATCGACCCGTATATCGCCCATTGGGAGGAGTCCTCCATCCCCCAAGCGAGTGATCGCCGCTCACCGCGGGCGGGGCGGGGGCACCGCGCCCCCGCCCCGCGTCAGCTCAGTGGATGACGGTTGCGCAGTACAGCGAGTTGGGGCCGAAGGCGCCGTCACACTGCGTCGTCTGGGCGAACTGGTTCGCCTTGCCGTAGTCCTGGACGGTGCTTGGGTAGTCGACACCGTAGGAGAACGATCCGTCGCCGTTCTTCGTGAACCAGGGATAGATGCAGAAGGCGGAGCCGTAGCTGGTACAGGTCGAGCCGGTCTCGGTGGGATCGGTGATCTCGGCCTTGCCGCCGTAGTCGCTGACCACGGCCCAGCGCGAGGGATGCGACCCGTCGGCGAAGGTCACGCTCCTGATCTTGGCCGGCGACTGGTCGGCCCAGGCCGGTGCGTCGTAGGAGTAGCAGTTGGTCGCGCCGGGCCAGCAGAACGCGCTGCCCGGGCTGGTGAACGGCGAGGTATGCCCGATCTCCCAGACGAACGCGATCGGCGCGTCGTACACGGCTCCCCACTTGAGCGAGTTGCCGAGCTTGGAGACGTTGTAGGAGGGCATCAGCGGGCCGTCAGACTTGCTGTTCAGCACGATCGTGCCGGACTGGCCGGTGTTGCGGTCGCTGACCTTGATGTGCCAGCCGTCCTTGGCAGCGGTGACGAAGTAGTGCACGTCGACCGTGTCGCCGGCGTGCATCACCATCGCCTGCTTGGATCCGGCACGGGTCAGCATCGCGTTGAACGCCGCCGGCTCGTGGTAGTTGGGCTTCTGGCCGGTGGTGGTGATCGACCACACCGGCGAGCAGACCGTGTAATCGCCGGGCGACTGGCTGAGCACGAAGCCGCCGTTGGGCGTGCAGTTGGAGGCGACCCCGTTGGGATAGAACTGGAGCTCCTCGAACGCCTGTCCGAACAGGCTGTGCGGATCATCCACGGGGCCGCCGAACCAGAACGTCGGGCCGACCGCGTCGACGCCGAAGTTCGCGCCGTTGGCGGGCAGCTTGATCGTCCAGGTCACGTCCTTGCCCGAACCGGGCAGGGTCGACAGCGGGTTCAGCTCCGGCTCGTCATGGCCGGAACAGCCGGCCGCGTAGCTGGGCTCGAACACGTCCTCGATGTACGCCGGATGCCGGCCGACGCAGCCGCCGCCCTGTCCGCCGGATGCGGATGCAATGGCCGGAGCGGCCGCACCGGCAAGTCCCATTACGGCCAGCGCGAGCAGGCCGAGCGATCGTACGGATCTCATATGTCCCCCATCCAGAGCTGACCCTTTGTCGCGGCAAGTATCAGTGCAATCGTCATGGTTGGCAACCCGAATGTCATGGCCGTCACCGACCGGCCGGCGACCGTTCAGGCCAGCAGCTCGCGCACCCGCTCGAGCGCTCCGTCCAGCGCCTGCTTGAGCTTCGCTCCGGCCGGCTCGAACAGGTTCACGTCGAACGCGACACCTGAGCCCGGACGCAGCGCCCAGGTGCCGGCGGCGCGCCCCTCAACAAGCACCGCCGGCAGTCCGTCGCCGCGGTGGTCATACAGCGACGAGACGACGTCGGCGGCCGCGAACCGGCCGCGGCCGGCCAGCGGGTAGCCCATCGTGTAGCAGTCCCACTTGGGCAGCAGGTCGACCATGCCGCGCGGCGACGTCACCCGCTCGAACTCGACCCGCTGGGCGCGCAGCAGCAGCAGCCCGTCATCCAGCTCGTCCGTCTCGTGCCCGGCCAGCGCAGCATCGGCGCGGGTTGCCGAGACGCCGGCCCACCACGCGAAGTCCGAACGCCGCACGGGGCCAAAGGCACGCAGGTACTCACCCGCCAGCCAGGCCAGCGACCGGTCGCGGTCGGCATCAGGGATCTCGCAGGCCAGGTAGCGCAGCTCGTTGGAGCGAAGGCCGCGGGCACCCACGCGGATCAGAGCCCCCTCGCGCGTCATCTGCCCGACCACTCCGCTCAGCTCACCGTCGATGCCGAGCTGGGCGCGCAGCTCGCGCGCCGTGCGGGGGTCCGTGGCGACCGCCAGCACGGCGGCACGAAGGTCGGCGTAGCGCTGCGGCGAGAGGCCGAACGTCTTCAGGCGGCGGACGCCGCTCGCGGCCGGCTCCGGCAGCGCGCGGAAGATGCGGTGCGCCGTCTCAGCCGGGAGCAGGTGGATCGAGCCGCGCATCGCGGGCAGGCGCAGCGCGGGCAGCGCCCGGAACGCTGCGGCGTCCAGCGACGGGCTGCGAGCATGCAGCGTGAGCGGGGCGGAGGGGTGGGCGCTGTAGACCCCGATCACGTCACGCAGCGCAGCCTGCGGATCGCCGCCCGAGCGGCCCAGCCGCTGCTGCCGATGCGTCCACCAGCCGATCCGCCGCTCGTTCATGCCCGCAGTATCCCGTTGCCAGGGAAAGGACGGGGACGCTCAAGACAAGGGGGGCCGCCATCGGCCCGCGGGAGCCGAGAGTTCGCGAGGGTCACCCAGAGAGAGGCGAACGCACCGGCCGATGGCGGCCACGCACGTCAAGACGGCGATCGCACCGCCGATCTTCCCGCCGGCTACGACACGGCCTCGATCGAGACCTCGACCCCGTGCACGGACGAGCTGTCCCCGATGTCGCTCTTTCGGCCATCGTTGAGCACATTGATGTTGAAGGACTGCGGCTCGCGCTTGGGCCAGCGGCCCTTGGGCGAGTAGGCAACCCCGGGCGGCACGATGTCCGACACCTCGACCGCGAGCTCGAGGCTGCCGGTCTCATTCCACAGCCGCACCCTGTCGCCGTCGGCCAGGCCGCGAGCGGCCGCATCCCGGGGATGCAGCGTGACGCCGGCGGCACCGATCCGGCGTGTGATCTTGCGGTCGTTGGCGAAGCTGTCGTTCATCAGCCAGGGAGAGGCGGGCGAGAGCAGCCGCAGCCGGTCACCGGCCGGTCGCGCGTCCGCCCAGGGCTGCGGCAGCCGGGGCAGCCCATCCGCCTCGGCAGCGGCCGAGGCGATCTCGATCCGGCCGCTGGGCGTCTCGAAGGCGAGGTCGGCGAACTGCACCACGGGCTCTGCCGTCAGCGGCAGCGTGCCCACCGCGGCCAGCTCGGCGAAGCTGCCGACCACGCCCGACTGCTCGAGCATGGCTGCGATCATGCGCTCGTCGCCCTCGTGCAGCTCCGGCTCGTCGAAGCCCATGGCGGCCGCCAGCCGCCGGAAGATCTCCTGGTTTGGCAGCGCCTCTCCGGGCGGCTCGACCGCCTTCACCTGGGCCGAGAGCGAGAGGTCGAAGTACGACGAGACGAGGTCGTCGAACTCCAGGAAGGCGGCGGCCGGCAGCACGTAGTCGGCCAGGTCGCAGGTGTCGGTGGCGAACAGGTCGACGGCGACGGTGAGCAGGTCATCGCGCTGCAGCGCCGCCCGCAGCCGCGCCTGTTGCGGGTTGGAGGCGGCGATGTTGATGTTCCAGCAGATCAGGGCGCGCGAGCGCTCGTGATCCTCCAGCCGCTCCGCCAGATCCATGTGGCTGACGGGCTCCGGCGGCTCGCCCAGGTGCGGGGCGTACAGCCACTGCTCGTCCAGCTCGAGCCGGTCGTTGAGGTACAGGAACCCAGCCCCGGGCTTGGCCAGGTTGCCGCTCACGGCCGGCAGCAGCGACACCGCGCGCATCACGTTGCCGCCGGTCGGCTGGCGCTGCAGGCCCTGCCCGATCCACAGCAGCGAGGGTCCGGCGCCGTAGCTTTGGGCGGCGTCCTCGATCAGCGCCGCCGGCACCCCGGTGGCCGCCTCGCCCCAGGCCGGCGTGCACGCGTCCAGCATCGGCTCGAGCTCGTCCCAGCCGACGGTGTGCCCGTGAAGCAGGGAGCGGTCGGCCATCCCGTCGCGCACGATCACGTGCATCAGGGCGAATGCGAGCGCGGCGTCGCTGCCCGGGAAGAGCTGCAGGTGCAGGTCGGCGTCAGCCGCGGTGGGGGTGCGGATCGGGTCGACCACGATCACGCGTCCCGGTGCCTCGGGCAGCCACTGCTCGTGCGCGTGCGGCGCCGACGCGGAGGGATTTGCCCCCCACACGACGATGCAGGCGGCATCGCGGGCGGTGCGCGGATCGAACCCGGTCACCGAGGTGCCGTACATGTAGTCGAGCGCCACGTGCCCGGCCTTGTTGCAGACCGAGTCGGGATCGACCTCGGTCGCTCCCAGCCTGCGGAAGAAGCGCTGCGGGAAGTTGAAGGCCAGCACCGAGCAGGTGCCGGTGTAGTGCGCGTTCAGGATCGTGTCCGCGCCCGGCCCGTCGGCGATCGCACCGAGCCGCTCGGCGATCTCGGCGATCGCGACGTCCCACGACACCGGCTCGAACCGGCCCTCGCCCTTCGCGCCGACCCGTCGCAGCGGGGTGGTCAGCCGCTGCTCGGGGTCGATCAGCACGCCGTTGTAGGCGATCGTGCACTTGCGGCACAGCGTGCCGCGGCTGACCGGGTGCGACGGATCCCCGCGCACGTTGCGGATGCTGCCGTCGTCACGGACGGTGACCAGCACGCCGCACGCGTCGTAGCAGTCGCGGGGACAGGTGGTGAGAACGGTGCGGTCGGCCACTGACCTAGTCAAGCAGAACCGGCTCGCTGCCGTCGGGTCATAGCGGGTCGAGTGAGGGCATGCCCGCCCGCCCGTCGATGCACTGCTGGAGGTAGAGCGCGACGCCCATGTCGCCCGTCCAGAGCGAGTGGCGGCCGAATCCGTGGCGCTCGCGGGACGCCTCGACCTGTGAGATGGCGTGCATCGCGAACCGCCGCGCCCGCTCCAGCCATCGCTCGTCTCCCAGCCGCTCGAACAGCGCCAGGAAGGCGCAGCCGTTGCCGGCCGTGCCGTGGCAGAGGCCGGCGCCCTTGGCCAGCGGGCCGGCCTGCCAGGTCAGCTCACCACCCGCCGCCAGCAGCTCCGAGAACGCCGCGTCGCCTGCTGCGATGTGGGCCAGCGAGGCGACCATCCCGGGAGCGCCGTGACACCACTGGACGCGGATGCCGCTCCGGTGCACGATCGGCTCGTCTGTGGCCGCAGGCCAGTTGGCGAGCCCGCCGTCTCGCACCGCCAGCGCCGTCGTCGTCTCGACCGCGCGCCGTTCCAGCTCGGCGCGACGCTCGCTGCCGAGCAGGCCGCCGTCCAGCGAGAGGGCGAGCACGTTGCCGGCGAAGCCGTGGCCGGGGCCGATGCACTGCTCCTCGTGGCCGTAGAGCTGCTGCGTCCAGAGCCGGCAGCCGTGTCCGTGCAACGGCAACCAGCGCGACCACAGCAGCTCGGCGCTCCGCAGCCAGGCATCCGCCCAGCGCCGCTCGCCGGTCGACTCCAGCATCGAACGCGCCACCAGCATCGTCCCCGGCGAGCCCCACATCAGCTCCCTCGACTCGTTGTCGGCGTTGGCATCGACGGCGGCCAGCAACAGCTCGGCGCGCTCGGCGGTGGGCGCCAGCTGCTGGGCGACCAGCAGGATGCCGGCCTCGCCGACCCAGTAGCTGGGCACGACACCTCGCCAGTCGGGCTCGCGCAGGTAGGACGCGTGCAGCCGATCGGCGGCGGCGGCGTGGTCGCGGCCGAACCGGTGCAGGCCCCAGAGCAGTCCGGCGGCGCCCATGTAGACACCCGTGCGCAGCGATGCATCCTGCTCGTGGTCGTCCGGATGCTCGGGCCAGAAGCCATCCTCGCCCCGGGCCGCCTCGGTGCCCTCCACGATCGCCTCGATCGCCGCCCGGGCGCGGGCTTCGTCCCAGGGATCGCCGGTCAGCGGCTCGTGATTGGCGGGCGTGAACAGCACGCTGGGGATGGTAGGCCGACTCGTTCCAATCTTTCCCCAAACGTTGCTTGCGATAGTGCCCAGCATCGAGGACGGAGATCCCCTCGAGGCCACGTCTCAGACAGCGTGGCTGCCTGTCGCAGCGCCGGACTTGACCGACCGGCGCCACCCTCCCCGGCCGCCCGGTGGGTTTCCCCAACCTACTGGGCGGCCGCGACCGGCACCCCTGCGTCGCCCAGCAGCTCGAGCAGCTCAAGCGCGTTGGCCGGCGCCTGGGCGATCTCGCGGCCGCTGGCGACGTCGGTCGAGTGGCCGTTGTTGTTGAACATCACCCACACATCGCCGCCGGCCGATGCCAGCTCGCGCAGCGGCCCGACCCACTCCGCCAGCTCGTCGCGGCCGTAGAGGTAGTCAAAGCGCTGGGACGCGCTGCCGCCGCGCTTGTTCCAGGTCGCCTTGTTGCGCCCATGCAGGCGCAGGTAGGCCGTGTCCGAGCTGCGCGCGACAACGGTGGGCGCAACGTTGTCCGCCTCCATCTGAGGCGCATCGACCATCACGTAGGTCGCCGGCAGCCGCTCGAGAAAGGCCAGCACCTGCTCCAACCGATCGTCGCTGAGCCAGCTGCGATGCCGGAACTCGACCAGCATGTGCAGGTCGCCGAGCTGCTCGCGGGCCCACTCCAGGTAGGCCATCGACTCCGGCTTGCAGACGATGTAGGGCGGCAGCTGCATCAGCACCCCGCCCAGCTTGCCGGCCTGGCGCAGCGGCTCGATCGCACGCCGGAAGCGCCGGAACAGCTCCTCGCGCAGCTCCGTCGATGGCCGCTGCACGCGTCCCCGCTCGTCGAACTCGGCCTGCGAACGGAGGTCAGGCGGAAGCTGCTCGACCCGCACCGGGTGGCGCGTCATGACGCCGAACGCCTTGACATGGAACACGAAGCCGGGCGGGGTGCGCTCGGCCCAGGCGGTCGCCATCGCCTCCGTCGGCAGCGCGTAGTAGCTGGAGTTGACCTCGACCGTGTCGAAGTGCTCGGCGTAGAAGCGCAGCCGTGCCTCGGCCGAGCTGACCCCGCTGGGATACCAAAGCTTGCTCAGCGAGTCGTCCGCCCACGAGCAGGTGCCGACGCGGACGCTCACGCCACCCGGCCGTCGGCCGGTTCGAGCGGCAGGCCGGCGGCCAGCCAGGCCTTCATGCCTCCGGTCATGTTCGACGCGTCCACCCCCGCGCGGTGCAGCCAATCGGCCGCCATCGCGCTGCGCGACCCACTGCGACAGACGATCGCGAGCGGCCCCGGGGGCAGCTCGCCGGCCCGGTCTGCGAACTCGCCCAGCGGGATCAGACGCGCGCCCGCGATGTGGCCGGCCTGCCACTCGCCCGGCTCGCGCACGTCCACCACCGACACCTCTCCGGCGGCCATCGCGGCTGCCACCGCAGCCGGCCCCAGCTCGGGCGCATTCACGCCGGCACGGCCGGATTGGGCTGCTCGACCGGGTGCCCGAGCTCGGCCCAGGTCGAGACGCCGCCCGGCGTGACGTGGATCACCTCGGCAAATCCCGCCCCACGCACCAGGCCGACCGCCATCGCGCTGCGACGGCCGGTTGAGCAGATCACGGCCACCGGCAACGCCGGGTCGAGCGGCGGCTTGACACGGCCCACGTCGTGGTAGACGACGTGCGCCGATCCCGGGATCCGCAGCTCGTCCCACTCGTGGTCGTCGCGGACGTCGAGGATCTGGAGTTCCGGCCGCTGCTCGCGAAGCAGCGCCAGACCCGGCACGTCGACCATCGCGAAACGCTCCAGCGGCAGCTCGGCAGCCCGCCAGGCCTCGAACCCGCCGGCCAGCATGCCGTGCGCGCCGTGCACGCCAACCGAACCCAGCAGCCCGGCCATCCGCACCGCGTCGCGCTCCTCGCCGCCCACCAGCAGCAGCTCCCGGTCTCCGTCGGCCAGCCACGCCACCTTGGTACCGAATCCGTTCACCGACAGCGTGACGCCCACCGAGCCCGGGATGTGGCCGGCGTCGTAGTCCTCCGGCGAGCGGCCGTCCACCACCAGCGCGCCGGCCTCGATCCGTTGCTGGAACCGCTCCGCGGCCAGCGCGACCGGCCGCTCGACCGCGGTCGGGTCGCCGCCCCGGTTGGCCTCGGCAATCAGCTTGAAGTTGGGCGGCTGGGGAGCGAGTCCGTTGATCAGCGCGGCCACGAACCGCTCCTCGTCGTCCATCTGCATCAGCCCGTTGTTGCGCCGCTCGAAACCGATCGTGGACGACGTCTTGTCGCTCATGCGAGCGCTGCCGCACAACGATCCACCGGTGTGGCCCGGGTACACCTCGACGCCGTCATCCAGCTCGGACAGCCGCAGCATGCTGGCGTACAGGCCGCGGGCGCCCTCGCGCTTCTCGACCGCCAGGTCGGGCCGGGCGACGTCGTTGACAAACAGGCTGTCGCCGGTCAGCACCGCGCACGGCTCGGCCGATCGCGCGCCGTCCACGACCAGGATCGCAGTGTGCTCGGGGCGATGTCCGGGGGTGTGCAGCGCACGCAGCATCACCTGGCCGATCCGGATCTCATCGCCGTCCGCGAGCGGCGTGTGGGCATAGCCCGCGTCGGCCAGCGGGTGCACCCAGCAGCGGGCGCCGGTCGCCTCCACCAGCCGGGCACGGCCGGACAGGTGATCGGCGTGGTTGTGCGTCTCGATCACGTCGGAGATGCGGAAGCCGCGCTCCTGGGCCAGCTCCAGGTACTCCTCGATCTCCCACTTGGGATCGATCACGGCGCCGACGCGGGCCACGGTGTCCGCGATCACATACGAGGCACAGCCGAGGTCTGGGTGCAGCACCTGGCGAAACAGCATCCCGCCAATTTACTCCACGCTGGAGTTGATCAGGCCGGGCCGGGCCGGGTGGCGCCGACGTAGGTGCTCTGGAACCACGGCGTCGAGAACAGCTCGATCCGTACGGTGACGCCCGTGTGCGGGGCGTGAAGCACGTAGCCGTTGCCGATGTAGATGCCGACGTGGCCGAGCTTGTGGAAG
Source organism: Gaiellales bacterium (assembly GCA_033856975.1). Taxonomy (GTDB): domain Bacteria; phylum Actinomycetota; class Thermoleophilia; order Gaiellales; family JAICJC01; genus JAICYJ01. Next base: position 2,331 of record JAWVEC010000065.1, on the reverse strand, counting down.
AAGACGAGGTCGCCGATCTGGAGGTCGCTCTCGCTCACCCACGGCCCCATCCGGTACTGCGAGGCGGCGAAGTGCGGCAGCGCGACGCCGTGCTGCGCCCACAGCCACATCACCAGCCCCGAGCAGTCGAAGCCGCCCTCGGGCGACGCGCCGCCCCACTTGTAGGGCACGCCGATCTGGGCGAGCCCATCGAGCACGATCTGGTCGCGCAGAACGGCGCCGGGATCGTTTCGCCGCCGCTTCTGGTCGGTCAGCACCCACGTCTGCGCGTCCAGCGCCAGCTTCGTCTGGCCGATCGACTCGGCCGCCTGGGCGACCAGCACCTGGTCGCCGACCAGCGCCATCAGCTTGCGCCGCTTGACCAGCATGTGGGCGATCTCGCGCCGCCGCTTCTCGAGCGCAAGCTTCTGGTGCCGCCGCTGGGCGCGGGCCAGGATCAGCACCTGCCGCTGGCGGGCGATCTCGTCACGCGTGCCGCGGATCTCGAGCACGGCGGAGGAGACGGCGTCATCGAATCGGCGCTGGATGTCGAGCTGCCCGGTCACCTCGTCGAGCGAGGTGGCGCCCAGCACGATGTCGAGCGTGCCCGCATCGAGGCCCTTGTAGCGCGCCACCATCAGCTCCGAGAGCACGTTTTCCTCGAACAGGAGATGCGCCTGGGCGGCGTCGAGCCGGTGGTTGGCGTCAACGATCTGCCCGCGCAGCTTGTGCAGCTGCAGCACGGTGGCGTCGTAGCGTTCGCTCAGGAACTCCACGCGGTTGTCGAGCTTGCGCACCGCGCGCTGCACCTTCTGGTACTGGGCCTGCTTCTGCGCGAGCAGCGTGTCGGCCGACGCCGGCCCGGCATGGGCAAAGCCGGCGAGAACCGCGAGCAGCAACATGACCCCAATTGCGCGCGGCAGCCGGAGAAAGACGTTCCGGTGCATACCGCATCAGTCGGCGGATGGCGGCCAAACCTTGAGCGGGTGACTCAAGTACCGAAGGTCAGCTGCCGAAAGGAGACGCATGCAGATCACCGTCGCGTGCCACGAGTGCGATCAGCCCAAGCGGCCGCTCAGCCCGTGCCCGTCCTGCGGCGCACTCGCGCTGGCGGAGCCCGAGCTGCAGGCCTGGCGCCTGTCGCTGCATGCCCGCCACCTGGCCCGCATCAAGGCCACACCGGAGCGCGGCCTGCCGGGCGTACGCGCCCCGCGCGACCTGTCGCCGATGTCGGTGACTTTGACGCTCGATCTCGACCTCGACCTGGATGCCGAGTTCGAGCACGCCACCATGGACAACGTGCGCCCGATCCAGTTCGAGAGCCAGCCGCTCGATCCGGCGCTCGAGTTCGACTGGGACGACGAGCCCCGTCGCGCCCGGCGCGCCGGCTAACCGGCCGAGCGACGCTTCCAACTCGCGCCCCCGCGCGAATTATTGGAGTCAAACACTCATGAAGCGATCGTGACCGGAAACGGGCAAGATCGTTGCACTTCCACCGCGTGGTTGAGCGAAACGCCTCCGCAAGCCAATTATTGGAGTCAAACACTCCCCGTGCGAAAGTGACGGTTTCGTTGCAACATCGTGACGGGCCGCCCGCAGCCTAGAGAGCCGCAGGCTCGGCCGCGAGCGGACGCAGGTCGAGCAGCGCGTCCGGAAGCTCCAGCTGGGCCACCACCACGCCGCGGCCGGCCAGTTCGCCCAGCAGCGCGTCGTAGGCCTGCGCCTCGTCCGGGTCGGACGGTGCCCACTGGTTGAGGTAGCGGATCGCCGTCACTCCGGCCTGGTAGAGCTCCTTGAGGCAGCCGAAACACGGACGCAGCGTCGAGTAGCAGTGCGACCCCTGCACCGAGTAGCCGATCTTGGCCGCCTGCAGCAGGGCGTTCTGCTCGGCGTGGACGCAGATGCAGACGTCGTAGCCACGGCCGGCGGCGTAGCTCTCGGGATGCGAGCAGCGGTGGCAGCCGCCCTCGTCGCAGTTGGGAAAGCCGGTCGGCGTGCCGTTGTAGCCGGTGGCGATGATGCGCTGGTCGGCCACCAGGATCGCACCCACGTGCCGGCCGAGACAGGCCGCGCGCTCCCGGGTCGCCACGGCGAGCAGCATGAAGTACTGCTCCCGCGTGGGGCGGATCTGCGAACGCCTGCGGTCGGGATCCGCCATTCCAAGCAATCTAGCCCACAGTGTCGAGTCAGCCGCGCTCGGCACGGCGCAGCGCGGCACGCCGGCGCATCTCCGTGGCGATCTTCACCGCCTCCGGGACAGCGACCGCCACGCTCACGGTCACTGGCAGCTACGCCCTGTTTATCGATCCGCAGGCGGCAACGACAGGCAGCGTCACCGTCAAGCTGGCCTGA
>JAWVEC010000064.1:0-5030 GCA_033856975.1 Gaiellales bacterium | reverse complement strand
GTCGGCGGGGCGGCTGGGATCGCGTTGATCGAGCTGCGCTCGAGCCCGCGGGTGCTGTGGGCGTTCGAGACGCTCCGCTCGGCCTGTGCGCCGGGGCCGGTCACGCTCGAGTCGGTCTACCCGTCGTCCGGCATGCCCGCATCGGAGGCGGCGTGGAGCTACTTCGACCGCGACGAGACGCGGCCGCCGCGGCTTGCGGAGGACGGCCTGCTCGACTTCGGCGACGGCATCCTGGATGTGATCGCGAGCGCGTTCTGGCACCTCTCCAGGTGGGAGGAGCGCTCGGGCGCGCGCGACCGGCACGGCCGGTTCGTGGCCTCCGCCGCCCTGGCCGACCCCGAATCGCCGCCCGTCGATGCGCTGCTGGAGCGGTTCAGAGCCGCCACCGGCCTCGCCCGCCGGCCCGGGTTCACCGTGGTTTTGACGCATGACGTCGACACGCCGCTTCGCTGGACGGGCCGCGGCGCGGTCGTCTCGGCCGGCGCCCGGCTCAAGCAGGCGATCGGCCACCGCCGGGGCGAGGAGATCGCCGCCGAGGCGCGGGGCCTCGCCTCGCTGCCGCTGCTCTCCCTGCGCCGCGATGACCCCAACTGGTCGTTCCAGCGGATCAGGGAGATCGAGGCCGCCCACGGCGCCCGCTCGACGTACTTCCTGTTGGCCGGCCACCACCATCCGGCCGACGGCGACGGGGCGGCCTACGACCGTGTGCGTGCGCGGCTGGTCGATCTGCTGGCCGCCCAGGGGGACGAGATCGGTCTGCACCCCAGCTACACGACCAGCGACCAGCCCAGCCGGCTGACCGACGAGAAGCGGCGGCTGGAGTCGCTGACCGGCTCGCCGCTTCGCAGCGTCCGCTTCCACTTCCTCCGCCACCGCACCCACTCCTCGCTGGCCCAGCTGGACGCGCTTGGCTTCGCGCTCGACACCAGCCAGGGCTACGCCGAGCGGCCCGGCCTGCGGGCGGGCTTCTCCTTCCCCCACCACCCCTACGACCTGGCCGCCGACCGGCCGCTCGACCTCGTCGAGCTGCCGCTGGCGGTGATGGACGCGACGCTGTCTGACCGCCGCTACCTCGGCCTCTCGGCCGACCAGGGCCTGCGACGGGCCGTCTCGGTGCTGGAGCGGGTGGCAGACAGCGGCGGCACGGTGGCCGTGCTGTGGCACAACGATCGCTTCGCCGGCCCCTATGCCCGCGGCTGGGACCGGTGCTACGAACGGCTGCTGTCCTGGGTCGGCGAACGCGGCGGCCGGCTGTGCGCGTGCGAGGACGTGCTGGCCGGATGACGGTGGCTGTTGCGTCCCCACCCGACCGCCCGTACAACTAACCGGTGAGGGCACGTATCTTGATAGCTGCGCTGGTGTGCGCCTGCATGCTCGCGTTCGGGGCGTCGGCGTCCAGCGCTGCGCCCGTCTCGGCCAGGCCGGTCGCAAGCGCGACCGTCTCCCCTTTCACCGGCTACCTGACGATCATGTTCGGTCGCAGCCAGTGGGTGCAGACCGACGAGAACTGCGACGACCTGCCAAACACCGTGCCGCTCGACCAGATCGGCGCCGCCATGCACGCGCAGGGACTGACCGCGACCGGCACCGTGGTCGTCGATCGCACGCTCGAGACCGACATGCAGTGCCTGAACGGCTTCATCCTCTACCCCAGCTGGGACGAGCTGGCCGCCCTGCGCGATACGGACGGCTGGACGTTCATCAGCGGCGGTGCCACCTACGCCAACATGACGAAGCTGACCCCGGCCCAGCAGCAGGCCGAGAGCTGCGGCTCGCTGACCGCGCTGTCCGACCACGGCGACACCAGGGCCTGGGGCATGTTCGGCTATCCCAACAACAAGTTCACGACCGACATCCAGGCCAACGTGGTGTCGCACTGCTTCGCGTTCGGCCGCACCTACGCCGGCGGGCGCAACCTGCGGTCGACCACGGTGGCGCCGTGGCTGCAGCGTTCCAACTCGGTCAACGGCGGCGCCTGCAACAACAGCGCGCTGCCCTGCTACGACCCCGCGCCGCTGGGCGGCCGCCGCTACCGCTCGCCGGTCAACCTGGCCGGGCTGATGAAGCCCCGCGCCGACCAGTGGGACGTGATCCAGTTCTACCGCATGGTCTCGGGCAGCTACTCGAGCCCAAACGGCAGCTGGGACTGCACGTCCGCCGACTGGCACGACCACTGGACGAACAAGCCCGAACTGTACTGCTGGAACGACTTCCTGTTCGCGACCGGCGGCATCCCCTCGAGCGTGCACGTGGCCGACCCGGCCACGGTGGCGACGGCATGGGGCATCGGCAACCCGAACGGCCCCTAGAAGGCTTCTAAGCGGCTTTGCTGTACCGGACGCGGCGCTTGATGCCGCTCTCCACAACGCACGCCAGCGCCTCGACGGCGGCCGGCATGAACTGCGATCCCGAGCAGCGGCGCAGCTCGGCGATCGCGCCCTCGACCGACATCGCCTTGCGGTACACGCGGTCCTCGGTCATGGCGTGGTAGGCGTCGCAGACGGCGATCACGTACGCGCCGCGCGGCACCTCGGTGCCCTGCAGCCCGTCCGGATAGCCGCGCCCGTCCCAGCGCTCGTGCGAGGAGCGGACGAGGCCGACCACCTCCTCCATGCCGGGGATGCCGGAGATGATGTCGGCTCCGATCAGGGTGTGGCGCTTCATCACGGTGAACTCATCGTCTGTCAGTGGGCCGGGCTTGTTCAGGATCGATTCGGGGATCCCGATCTTGCCGACGTCGTGCAGCAGCGCGCCCATCCGGGTCGCCCGCAGCTCGCGCCCCGCGAGACCCAGCTCATCGCCCACCGCGATCGCGAAGTCGGCGATCGTCTGGGCGTGGTTGCCGGTGTAGGCATCCTTCGCCTCCAGCGCAGCCGCCAGCGCGCCGACCGTGGCCAGGTGCTGCTCCTCGAGCCGCTCGGCCAGGCTGGCGGTGCCGAGCACGATGCCGGCATGGTCGGCCAGCAGCCGGCAGAACTGCAGCTCGTCCGGGCTGAAGACGCGGGCACGGGTGTCGAACAGCTCGATCAGTCCGACGGCAGTGCCGCCCATCACCAGCGGCGAGAGCAGGTTGGCGCGGAAGCCGTGCTGCTCCAAGAACTCCTGCTCGGCCGGGTCGCCGCCGTCGCCCAGCGTGGCCGTGGCCTCCACCATCTCGGTCACCACCCGCATCGTGACGGGATAGTCCGACAGCGGGTAGTCCTCGGCCATCACGTTCAGCTGCGCCGGCGGCACCACGTGGGCCGCCCAGTCGGTCACCTTCTGGGTGCTCGGGTCGTACGACGAGATCAGGCATGCCGACGCGTCGAACAGGTGCGTCAGCTGGCGGGCGAACAGCGACATCGCCTCGGGCACGTCGGCGGCGGACGCCAGGGCACGGGTCGACTCGATCACAGAGATCAGATCGTCGAACCGACGCTTCGGGCTATCGGACCGCGTGCGCATACGTGTGCGCAATATCGACAACACCGGGCGCTGGCTTGAACCCCCGTCCGGGGGAAGGCCGCTAGTTTGGCCGTCCGTGCGGCTTTGCGCGGCGCCGCCGACGAGATGCCGGAGCAGGCCCATCGGGGACGGCGGGACCGTCGGCGGTGGCGATCGCGGGCGCCGAAGGACGGCCCTTCGGCGGCGCCGCTTCGGCTCCGCGCAGCTCCTGCCGCCGCCGCATGAACTGCGGCTCGCGCTCGAGCAGGATCGCCAGCAGCGGGGCGGCGATGAAGATCGACGAGTAGGCGCCGGATGCGATGCCGATCACGAGTGCGAACGCGAAGTCACGCAGCGAACCGGTGCCGAACACGAACAGCAACGAGACCGGGATCAGCGTCACCACAGAGGTGTTCAGCGAGCGCGTGATCGTCTCGGCCAGCGACTCGTTGACCACCTTGTTGGCCGTCATCCGGCGCAGGATGGGGATGTTCTCGCGCACGCGGTCGAACACGATCACGGTGTCGTACAGCGAGTAGCCGAGCACGGTCAGCACGGCCGCCACGGTGTCCGCGGTCACCTCCCGCCGGGCCAGTGAATACACGCCCAGGGTGATCACGATGTCGTGGGCGAGCGCCACCATCACGGGCACCGAGTAGCGCCACTCGAACCGGAACGAGACGTAGGCGAAGATGATGAACAGCGAGAATGCGATCGCAAGGTAGGCCTGGTCGAGCACCGACTGGCCGAACGAGGACGAGACGTTCTTGGTGTTGATGTCCTTGGGCGCGACCCCGTAGGTCTGGGCGACCTTGTTGATCAGGGCGTTCTGCTTCGGGCCGCTGAGCGCGTGCGACTTGACCTGAAACTCCTTGTAGCCGCCGGCGGAGGAGGCGCCGACGCCCTGCACGACGGGGTTGCTGATGCCGGCCGAGGTGAACGTGTTCGTGACGGAGTCGGTCGACTTGGCGACCGGCGTCTTGAAGCTGAACTCGCTGCCGCCGGTGAAGTCGATGCCCTGGTTCAACTGCTGGGTGGCGAGGCTGACCCCGCCGATCACGATGAAGATGCCCGAGAAGGCGAACCACAGCTTGGTGCGGCTGATGAAGTCGTACTTCTTCCAGCGGTCACCGGTGCCGATCTGGCCCAGCACGCGTGGGCTGGACATGAACGAGAAGCCGGCCAGCAGCGAGAGCATCGCGCGGGTCGCCACCACCGCGGTGAAGATCGAGGTGATGACGCCGATGAACAGCATCACCGCGAATCCCTTGACGCTCGATGTGGCGACCAGGATCAGCACCACGGCCGTGATCAGCGTCACGACGTTGGCGTCGATGATCGTCTTGAAGCCTCTCCGGTATCCGGTCGAGATCGCGGTGCGGATCGTCTTTCCGGCCCGCACCTCCTCCTTGATCCGCTCGAAGATGACGATGTTGGCATCGGCGGCAACACCGATCGTGAGGATCGTGCCGGCGATGCCGGGCAGCGTCATCGTCACCGGCCAGGCCAGCACCACCCCGGCCAAGAGGACGCCGTAGATGATCAGGGCGAGGTCGGCGATCAGGCCCAGGAAGCCGTAGAAGACGATCAGGAAGATCATCACGAAC
>JAWVEC010000063.1:0-17433 GCA_033856975.1 Gaiellales bacterium | reverse complement strand
GCGGCGTCGCCTTGGCTCAGGAACCAGGTCTCGTAGGCCGGCCAGCCGGCGTCGAATCGAGCGCGGAAGACGTCACCGGGCAGGTGCTCGGCGACGGCGATGAACGTGATCGGCACCGCCCTGGTGACTCCCCCGGCCGGCCCGGACGCCCCGCGGCGCGTGCGCATCGCCCGGCCGATCGTCTCTCGGAGCCGCTGGAGCACGGAGGGCCTAGTAGCTTTTGAACGCCATCGGAGCGTCGTAGCTCTCGGCCGGTGGAGCGGGCACTCCCGCGAACTCGCTGCGCAAGGCCTTCAGCCACGCCCGGCAACGATCGGTCAGCTGGAAGTCGTCGGTCTGCATCCGCCCGCGGGTGACCAGCACACCCAGGTCGGCGCCCTTGTAGCGGTACTCGCTTGGCGACGCGACCCGCAGGTAGAAGGCCTCGTCCTCGCTCAGCAGCGCGTGCCAGTCGTTGGCCGGCCGAAGCCGCGTCAGCTTCTCGCCACCCAGCTGCCAGATGCCTGTCTGCGGCGTGGCGGTGAGCTGCTCGACCTGATCGACCGTCTCCTTCACGATCAGCTGGCTCCAGACATCCTCCGCCGCCATCCGCCCCCAGCGCTTGTTGATCTCGTCCACGTCGATCTCGTAGTCGACGTCGAGGTACTCGAGCAGGTGGAACAGGAACAGCGGCACGTCGGAGTAGGCGCCCAGCGTGACGTGGGTGATCGGCGACAGCCCGGACACGCGCGGGTTCAGCTCGCCCAGGTAGATGTCGCCCGTGTCGGCGTCGACCAGGTAGTCGACCTCGAAGAAGCCTCGGTAGCCCTCCTTTGCCAGCCGCTCGCCCAGCCGCTGGGTCATCGCGCTGGCGCGGATCCGGTTCTCCTCCCCCAGCAGCCCCGGGTAGATGTCGTTGCCGCACCAGCCGCCCTTGTACGGCGTCAGCTCGGGGTAGCCGACCAGCGAGGCGACGTAGGGTCCCACCAGCGTGCCGTGCCGCGTGATCACGGCCTCCACGCAGACCTCGAACGGGCGGATGCGGCGCATCACCTTCAGCTCCTGGGTGGCCAGGTCATCCTCGTAGCGATCCCAATCATCGCGCGACTTGACGAAGAACGTGGTGCGCCCGGAGTCGCCGTACGGCGTCTGCACGACCAGGTCATCGCCCAGGCCGGCGCCCTCGGCCAGCTCACGCAGCTGTTGGTAGTCGGCGGCACGGCCGAGCACGTTGGGCACGCTGGGGACGTCGGCGTCGTTGCCGATCTGGGTGGTGACGATCTTCGAGTCGAGCCTCCCTCGCAGCGCCGCGGGGGGATGGATGATCTCGAGCCCGGCCTCGGCCGCGCACCGCTCCGTTTCCTCGTCGAACATCACGAAGGTGGCCTTGCCGCCGCGGCCCTTGCTGTCGAGGAAGTCGACCACCTCCTTGTGTCCCAGCAGGTAGTTGCAGATCTCCTCGATCGACTGGAACTCGCGCGGCGGCCGCTCCTGGGGCACGAACACGCGGGGATGGTGTCCCTGGAACGAGTCGTAGTAGTTGACGTAGAAGAAGTTCCGCACCCAGCGGTCGAGCCCGAGCAGGTTGAAGGCGGTCGGCGAGACGAAGTGGATCGGCGTCTCGTTGGTGCGGAAGAAGGCACGGATGTCCGCCATCCCGTTCAGCATCGGTCGCGTTGCCGCCATCGCCTCTCTCCTGCTCGCCGGTGAACTCAGGAGATTGTGTCAGGTGAGGCGTTGAATGGGAAATCCGGCCACGAACAATGGCCGACGACCTGCTCGACTGCCTCGGCCAGCGCCAGCAGCGCCCCGTCCGAGCCGCGCCGGCTGATCAGCTGCAGCGACACCGGCAGCCGATCGTCACCCAGCCCACAGGGGAGGGCGATGGCCGGCATGCCGGTGAGGTTGGCGTCGTAGAGGAAACCGGCCCAGTCCAGCCACGGCGGCTCGATCGTGGTGGCACCGATCCGGTCCGGGTAGCGGCGCCCGTGGGTGAAGGCCTGGCAGCCGACGGTCGGCGTCAGCAACGCGGCGGCGCCGTGACGGTCGAGCAGCGCGTCGTACGCCGCGGCAACCACCGGGCGGTGCTGCTCGGCCGCGACGACGTCCTCGTCGGTGATGTCGCGACCGAACTCGAGCATCTCCCGGGTGGACGCGGTCAGCAGGTCGGCTCGCGCCTGATACGTCTCGCGCTCGGCCAGCCACGCGTCCCGCGCGGCGATCACGGCCCACGTCACCACCGAGCTGGGCAGGCCGGGATCGTCCTCGACCAACTCCGCCCCGGCCGCCTCGAGCGAGGCCACGGCGCGGCGGAACAGCCGCAGCACATCGTCGTCGACCGGCGCCGTCCCGCCCCGCGTCTCGGACACGACCAGCCGCACGCCCCGCAGCCCTGGCATCCGCAGGTCGAGCGCCTCGCCGGCCGAGACGGCGCCCAGCATCAGCCGCACATCGGTGACGCTGCGTGCCATCGGCCCGTTGGAGACGAGCGAGAACCAGGCCGGGCCGCACGGCTCACGAGGCACCAGGCCGAACGAGGGCTTGAGCCCGACCAGCCCGCAGAAGGCGCTGGGGATGCGGATCGAGCCGCCGCCATCACCGCCCAGCGAGAGCGGGCCCGCGCCCGCGGCGACCGCCGCGCCGGCGCCGCCCGACGATCCGCCCGGCGTGCGGTCGGGGTTCCACGGGTTGAGCGTGCGGCCGTGGCGTCGCGACTCTGTCACGCCGGCGTAGCAGAACTCGGGGGTGGCGGTGGTCGCGAACACGACCGCACCGGCCTGCTCCAGCAGTTCGACCGAGGCGCACGTATGGTCGGGCACCAGCGGCGGCTTCGCCAGCGAGCCGGACGTGCTCTCGACGCCGGCCAGCCGCTGCGAGTCCTTGATCGTGACCGGCACACCGCACAGCGGCCCGCCCGCGCCGGCCCTCAGCGCCCGGTCGGCGACGGCCGCGGCCATCCGCGCGCGGTCGTCGAGCCGGGTGGCGAACGGGTTCAGCCGGCGCTCCACCAGATCGGCCCGCGCCAGCACCGATCGCAGCGCCTCCGCGGCGCTCAGCTCGCGGCGGCGCAACGCGGCGGCCAGCTCGTGCGCGGACATCTGCCACGGCTCGGTCGGCAGGCCGTGCGGCCACGGCCCAACCTCCGGGCGCTGGCCCGGCTGGGACTCTCCCTCAAGCGCACCGAGCGAAGCCACGCCCGGATTCTGCCGCACCGGGCGGACGGCGAGCATCGCTCGTCGCCGCCTACAATCCGGCCATGGCCGACACCACCATCGATCTCGACAGCTTCGATGCGCTGACGTTCGATTGCTACGGCACCCTGATCGACTGGGAGAGCGGCATCCTCGACACGCTTGCGCCGGTGGTCGGCCGCGACGGCCGGGCGGTCGACGGCGCGCGGCTGATCGCGAGCTACCACGCCGCGGAGGCCTCGCTCGAAGCGGGCGAGTATCTGCCCTACCGCGAGATCGCGGCCCGCGCTCTGGCCGAAGTCTGCGGCGAGTGCGGCGTGATCATCACGGACGCTGATCGCGAGCGGTTCCAGCAGACGGTCGGAACGTGGCCCGCATTCGAGGACTCCGCGGAGTCGCTGCAACGGCTGGCCGATCGCTACCGCCTGGGCGTGATCACCAACTGCGACGACGAACTGTTCGCGCTCTCAAGCCAACGGCTGGGCGTCGAGTTCGACTGGATCGTGACCGCCCAGCAGGCGGGCGCCTACAAGCCCAGCGAGCGGCCGTTCCGGCTCGCCTTCGAGCGGATCGACGTGCCCCGGGAGCGGATCCTGCACGTCGCCCAGAGCCTGTTTCACGACCACCCGACGGCCCGGCGGCTGGGCATGAACAGCGTCTGGATCGATCGCCGCGGGGACAGCACCGCCACCCCGCCGTCGACCGACCTGGCCGACCTCGCCTTTCCGGACATGCGCTCGTTCGCGGACGCCGCCGGCTGCTGATCGAGGCCCGCAACGACTCGCTGCGCGCAGCGGGGCGGAGCCGCGTGACGTCGCGGCCCCGCCCCGTTGGAGCCTCAGACGGCGAGGATGGCGCCGTCGTGCGCGGGAACGGTGATCTGCGTGACGAGCGTGCCATTGACCGTGCGGTACACGCCACCGAGTGAGACGGTGACGGGGGTGGTACCGGTGTTCACGACCACCTTGCCGGCCGAGAAGGTGCGCTGGTACACGCCCGCCTTCAGGTATCCGGCGACGGAACTGTAGGTCTCGATCGGCGAGCCGATGTTGAGCGAGTAGAGCGGCGAGTTGTCGCTCCAGATCAGCTTGGTCGCCGGGCTGAACTCGTACACGGCGTGGCCCTGGTTGCCGATCAGGAAGGAGGCCAGGGTGAAGCGCCGCCACTGTTCGAGCTGGGCCGGGGTGGCCACCGTCCACGTCTTCACGGTGGCCAGGATGGTGCGGTTGGCGGTGCTGGAATCGGTCAGCATCTGCGTCTCGACCCGCCAGGCGGCATCGGTCGGGAACTTCGTGATCGACGAGGCCGGGCTGCGCATCCAGATCTCGGAGTCACCACCGGTCGCATTGCTGAGGATCTGGTTCGAGGGGCCATACGATCCGCCGTAGTAGCGACGGCCGTTGCCGATCCCGTTCGCGATCACCGGCTTGCCGCTGACGAGCTCGGCGTTGGCCGAGATCGGGCCTGTGATCTGCGAGTACCACTGCAGGTTGGTGAAGTGCCCGCCGGACGAGTCGACCACCGGCACCTCGCCGTTCTGGTTGTACTCGGCGCTCAGCGGCCCGGTTCCCAGCATGTCGAGAAAGCAGCCGTCAGCGCCACTCTGCAGCAGCTGCGCCTTGCAGCTGCGGCCGACGAAGTCACCCCAGCCAGCGTAGGTCTGGCCGCCGGCCGTGTAGCTCTGCGAGCCGCGCGGATCCATCAGGAAGTTGCCGTACGCGCGCGACTGGATCTTGGAGCCATCCGCAGCGTGCATGTACCAGCCGGCCGGGAACGTCGCGCCCTGGTTCTGCTGGGAGAACATGCCGTTTACGTACAGGAAGATGCGCAGGTTGGGATTGGCCTGGTGCATCACCGCGGCGTAGCCGTTCAGCTGTCCGACGGTGACGAACAGGTCGGCGCGGGTCGTCGCCAGCCGCTGGGCGGTGGCGACGTCGGCGATTCGCCCGCCCTGCATGTGCAGCGACGAGGCGACATGGATGCCCGACGTGGTCGACGGCAGCGAGTCGGCCTGGTAGAGCGGTGCAGCACCTGAAACAGCGGGCAGCGCGAGCGCTGCGAGCGCAGCGGAACACACCGCCGCGTGGCGGATAGGACGGAACATATGAAAGACCCCCCGGTACGGGCCGCGCACACGACGCGAGCCCAAGAAACTTCTGTCTTCTCAGGGGATCGGCGCGGTGCTGGGCGGCGGCCACACCCGCTGGGGTGGTTGCTGTCCCCAAAATCGAGTATCGCGAGCTAACCACCCTGCCAGGTCGCGTAGGCTGCCAACATGCTGCTGAACAACGGCTTCGATGTCGAGGCGGCGCCGGCCGACGTGTTCGCGCTGATGCTCGATCCGGCCCGGATCGCCCCCTGCATTCCCGGGGCGGAGGTGGTCGGCGTGCGCGACGACGGTGGCTACGACGCCAAGGTGACGGTGACCGTCGGCCCGGTCAAGATGTCGTACGCCGGCATCGTCCAGATCGTCGAGCACGACCACGAGCAGCGCACCGCCGCGATGCGGGCGCGCGCGTCCGAGGCCCGCGGCCAGGGGCACGTGGACGCGACGATCCGGATGACGGTGTCCGAGGGTGCCGGTGGCGGCTCGCACGTGGATGTCTCGACCGAACTGCAGGTCACCGGACGCCTCGCCCATGTGGGGCAGGGCATCCTGCAGGACGTAGCCGCGCGCATGATCGGTGAGATGGCGCGCAACATGGAGGAGTTGCCGATGCCGGCAGGCGATGCAGAAGGCGTTCCTCCACGCGACCAGGCCCCGCCTCACGAGCCGACGCCGATCCAGGGCGTCTCTCTGCTGGCGGGCGTGTTGGCGGGTTCAATCCGGCGCCTGTTCGGTCACTCTGGATAACGGCTCGTCCGCACCGGTAGCCTGAGGCGGACAGATTCCCGGCCCAGGAGGAGTAGCCGTGTCCGCACCTGAACACAGCGTCGAGCAGGCGCTGGCCGACCTTGCCCGGTTCCCGCTGCTGGATGCACTGTTCGGCAGGCGTTCGCGGCGGTTCCCGATGGGCGGCGAGATCCCGGACGGCCCGCTGGCCTACCGGTCGCGGCACGAGCATGTGGCACTCTCGGAGCTGGAGACGCTGCTGATCCTGACCGCGATGGCGGGCACCACCGGCTGGCACTACGGCATCACGCGCCACGCCCGCTACGCGCCCCACCTCGCCAACTACAACGGCGCCGCCGCCGGCCGCACCTTCCCGTCGGCGGCCGGCTTCCACACCAGCGAGCTGTTCTACACCGACGACAGCGGCCTCTACTTCTTCCCCACCCGCGACGCGGGCGCGCTGGTCGATCCGGCCATCGAGCAGCTGACACCGCAGCTGATGGTGGAGCGGCACCGCGGCCGGATCGTGAAGCTGTCCGACCAGCGGCTGCACATCCCCCGTGAGGAGCCCTACCTGGAGGGGCACAACACCTGGATCGCGAACGAGCCGGGATCGCTGCTGGCGATCCCGGTGGCCGACATCGCGCAGCACCACATCGCCAACATCTGCTTTTTCACGCAGAACGGCTTCTGCATGTTCGACGACCTGAACGGACGGCCGATCCCCGGCATGGAGCGGTTCGAGGGCCTGGTCGACACGTCGCAGCCGGTGCCACTGTCGTTCGTCGAGCAGTACTCGCTGACCGAGGCCACCGCCGAGCTGATGGTCTCGAGCTACAACGGTGCGCTGCTGCTGCAGGCGATGGGGCTGGGCGGCTGGTCGTATGACGGCATCGAGCACATGGCGCTCTTGGGGGCATCCGGCGAGGACGATGTGCCGGGCCTGGGCTTTCGCTACGACAGCGATCCACGCTGGGGCACGCCGAATCCGACCGGGCGCACCGACGGCACCTTCCACGCCTTCTGCCCGCCGCACTTCGCATCGATGGCGGACGCGGTCGAGGCGTTCGCCGAGCGCAAGTTCGGTCGCGGCGGGCCGTACCACCCCGAGACGCCGGGGGCATGGAACGAGAGCGCGGCGATCCGCGCCTCCGCCCAGCCCTACTCCGAGGAGTTCAAGGCCTGCGTCACACGGCAGTGCGACTACACGCTCGAGACGTGGGGCAAGTTCCCCGGCACGGTGCCGAGCGTATGGGTGATGAACGTGCTCCAGGCCCAGCACCTCGATCTCGAGTTCTACGACCACTTCTTCCGAGACGGCGCGGTGCTGGACACGCACCGCAGCCACTTCGACGTCTGGCACCCGCCGGGGGACGCGTCGGGCGGTGTGGCATGATGCGATGTCCCCAGCAGGAGGCATCGTGACAGCGATCATCGAGAGCATCGAGATAGTGCGGCGGCCCGAGGACGTGTTCGCCTACATCGACGACCTGGCCAGCCACGGCGAGTGGCAGGAGCAGGTCGTGAGTGCCCGCGTCGCCCCGGAGGGCGAGACCAAGGTCGGCACGAGGTCGACGGAGAAGCGCCGGATGGGCAAGCGCGAGCAGACGATGACCTACGAGGTGACCGAGCACGATCCGCCGAGCAGCTTCGCGTTCCGGGGCATCGACGGCCCGATCCGCGCCATCGGCCGGGCCACCCTCGAGCCGCTCGACGATGGCGCTCGCACGCGGGTCACGCTCAACCTCGACTTCGAGGGGCACGGGATGGGCAAGCTGATGCTGCCGATCGTGCGCAGCCAGGCCCGCAAGCAGGTGCCGAAGGATCAGCAGCACCTCAAGGAGCGGCTCGAGAAGGGTCAGCCGACGCCGTAGGCGGATTCAACGAGCGAGAACGGTGTCGGCCCGGCTACCGGAGCTCGGGTTGCGGCTGCAGCTGGCGGCTGGGATGGTTCGGGCGAGGCTGTTGATGGTGGATGAGGTAGATGTAGAGCGTGTGGTTGTCGGTGATGCGGTAGGCGTGGCCGAGGTCGGTGTGTTCGTGGATGATGAAGCAGTCGTAGCGTTCCGCGAGGCGGGCGAGCGCGTCGATGCTTGGGAGGTCGACCAGGTCGGTGTAGCCGCCAAGGTTTGAGTGGCCGACGGTGACGATGCGGTCACGGTATCTAGCCTGGATGCGGGTCGGCTCGTCTGCCCGGCGCGCGTAGAACAGCAGCAGCGCACTGAGCAGCAGCGCGCAGAGCGACGCGATCGCGCCGGTCAGCGCCGCGATCCGCGCGGCCTCGATCGGTACGCGCAGTTGGCGGAAGGTGAGGGTGGCGGCGATTGGGGTGCTGTAGCTGACGGAGCCGTGCTGGGTGGGGTGAAACGCCGGCGCCGAGGCGGGAGGCAGCGACGCGTCCAGGTTCGGGTTGGGCCGCAGCTCGAGGCTGTCCAGCGTGAGTGGGAGCTGTGGTGTGAATGTGGTCGTGAATTGCCGGCCGGCGAGCGTTCCGCCGGCGCGGATATCGGGCCGCAGGGTGAGCGTGTAGGTTCCGCCCGAATCGGCGGTCAGCGTCTCGACCCGGCGCAGCAGCGCCTGGAGCCTCCTCAGCTCAAGCGCACCGCCGACGACGACATCGAGCCCGCTGAACGGTGTCGGTGGCTCGAGCTGGATCGTGTGCGTCCATCCGCTGGTCGATGTGACCTCGGCGTTGAGCGCCGCGCTGCCTGTGACGTGTGTGGCTGAGCGGGAGCGAATCGCGTAGACAAAGCGAAACCGCGTCCGATCCACCAGCCGCGAGAAGAGCGGCTGGCCGGTGCTGACGTGGCCGTCGGGGTAGACGGCGCCTGCGGCCGCACGGGCTGTGTAGGAGAAGACCCCCGACTGCGTGTAGGCCTGGGTGGCCGGCGTGGGCTGGTGGGTTGGTCGAGCGAAGACGAAGATCACCAGCGCCAGGCACACCGCCAGCGCCGACAGCGACGCGATCAGCGCAGTCTGGGCCGCGCCGTCGCCGATCGACGGACGCGTATGGATCCGATGCGACTCACCCTGTCGGCCGCGGCGCCGCCCCCGCCTGCGGCGGTTCTGCACGCCCGCCCCGCCCACCAGCAGCACCGAGGCGAGTCCGGCCAGTATCGCCATCGTCTGTGGCGTTCGTAGCTCTGCCAGGCGGGTGCCCAGAACCGGCGCCTGCAGCCACAGCTTCCCGACCAGCTGATCACGAGTGGGGTGCTCGGGGTCGCGCCACGAGTTGTTATCGCCCTTGAACACGTAGCGATCGCCGCTGGTGGCCACGATCCGGTGCAGGACGACGGTGTGCAGCTGGTGGCTGTGGTAGGCGACGATGTCGCCTACCTGGTAGCCGCCGGCCGGCCGTACCAGCGCCAGGTCGCCGCTGTGAAACCGCGGCTGCATGCTCACGCCGGAGGTGATCACATATGAGGTGGAGCCACCCAGCGCGGCCGGAGCGAGGAAGATCCAGCAGCCGCCGAGCGCGGCCAAGCCGACGCCCAGCGCGGCCAGTCGTCGCGGCGTGAGGCGTTTGAGAGCGGCGGAGGACATCACGCGTTTGCCACACGAAGCGGCGGAAAAACCCGCCGCCTCGCAAGGCGAATCGCTGGTCGCTTACTTCGCGGCGGCGACGGTCAGCGTGTCCAGGCTCGAATCAACCGACGGCAACACGCAATGCACCGCGAACGGCGACACGTGCTGAATCGTGCTCGACAGGCTGCTGGTGCAGTCGACCCATCCGCTGCTCGCAAGCACGGCCGCGCTGTCGGTGAACTTCACCTGCAGCTGGGTGGCGTCCGCGCTGAGGTTGAAATCAACCGCAGACCACGTCGACGGGTCGGTTGCATCCTGCTTCTCGAGGACGTTCGTCACCGCGTACCCCGAGATCGTCGCCGTCCCCACGCCGGCAGTACCCGCGTCGGCGATCGTGTTTCCAGTCGTGAACGCATACGCGCCCAACGACGCCGAGACGGCTACAACCACAACCACAAGACCAACCGGCCTCTTCAGATGTCTGAACATTAATCCTCCTCATGGAGCATTCGACCGGCACAGCGTGCCCGTCAACGGCAACATCGACGGGGACGCAGCCAAGGCCACCCCCGGATGGTGGTGTCGCCGCACGGAATCTGGTATTCGCAGATGCCAGTCACGACGCGACCTGCGAAACACCGAAGCCCCCGCGTTTGCAGGGGCTTCGAGAAATAGCGGGGGCAGGATTCGAACCTGCGACCTTCGGGTTATGAGCCCGACGAGCTACCGGACTGCTCCACCCCGCGCCGAGGCCCGGAGTTTACCACAGCGGCCGATTGGTAGAGTGGCCCGATGCTGCTCGCCCTGATCATCGCCTGGCTGGTTATCGTGCTGCTCGCCATCTGCTGGGCGGCCCTGCGAGGCTGGCGACTCTGGAAGACCGCACGCGCTGCGCAGTCAAGCGTCGAGCGTCACATCCTGCATGCCGAGCTGGCACAGCTCCCGGAGCGGATGGCGGAGCTGGAGCAGCGGCAGGCGCGGCTGGCGGCGGCGATGTCGCGGCTGCAGGCTTCGGTCGCCGAGTTCCGCGTGCTGTGGCTGGCGCTGACCACCGTCACCGGCCGGCTCACGACCGTGCGCGGGTTCTTCACCACCAAGTGACGCGCCGCGTCGCCGCGATCGATCTCGGCACCAACTCGACCCGCCTGCTGGTGGCCGACGTCGACGGCGGCCGGCTGCAGGAAGTCGAGAGGCTGCTGACGATCACGCGGTTGGGCGACGGCGTCGACGCGAGCGGTCGTCTCTCCGACGCCGCGATCGATCGTGTGGTCGAGTGCGTCAAGGGCTATGCGGCGCGGGCAAAGCAGCTGGGCGCCGAGGTGCCGCTCGCGACCGCCACCAGCGCCGTCCGAGACGCCGAGAACGGCGATGCCTTCCTACGAGCGCTGGCAGATCACTGCGGGGTGCGGGCGCGGAAGATCGACGGCCGCCAGGAGGCGCGGCTGACCCTGCGCGGACTCTCCTCGGGCAGGGCGATCGACGGACCCGTTGTCGTGTGCGACATTGGCGGCGGCAGCACCGAGCTGATCGCAGGCGACGGCGCCGAGATCACCCTGGCGATCAGTCTCGACATGGGATGCGTACGGATGTCGGAGCGCCACCTCGTGTCCGATCCGCCCGCCACGGTCGAGATCTCGGCACTGCGCGCTCAGGTCGCGTCGATGCTGCCGACCGACGTCCCCGCCGGAGATCTGATCGGCGTCGCCGGTACGGTCACCACGCTGGCCACCATCGACCTCGGCCTCGACCGAGAGCAGCCCGAGCTGATCGATGGCCACCGGCTGCGGCGCGACGACGTCGAGCGTGAGCTGTCGCGGCTGGCCGCGCTGCCGCTGGCGCAGCGGCGCGAGGTGCGCGGCCTGATGCCCGAGCGGGCGGCCACGATCGTGGCCGGCACGGCCATCCTGGCCGAGCTGATGAGCCACCTCGGCGCGTCCCAGCTTGAGGTGTCCGAACGCGACGTGCTGCACGGCGCCGCGCTCGAAGCCGCCGAGATCATGCCCGGCTGAACCTGCGCCTGCGATACTGGGCCGTCGCCCGGGTGGCGGAGTTGGTAGACGCGGCCGACTTAAAATCGGCTTCTCCGATACGGAGAGCGTGAGTTCGAGTCTCACCCCGGGCACTGCTCTTCTGGTGAGTTGCACACCGTCGGATTCATGGCGTACTGTCTCGGGAGACCAAACGCCGACGGCTAAGGAAGAACGCTGAACCGCCGCATGGTGAGAAAGTGGGCATTTGCTGCGCTGATCGTGCTGGTCGCGTTGTGCGTGGCTTCGCCGGCCAGCGCCGCAGGCGAGCCGAGCTATCGCATCAGGTCCGCGGAGGGGGCGTCGTTTCTGCCCGCATCCGGCATGGGGAATCTCTTTCCCAACGGAGTGGCGGACGACGTGTACGCCACGGTAAAGCTGCGCGGCACGGGCGTCCACAGGCTTCCGTTCAAGATCCGTGCCTACGGTCAGCGGTATGGAACCATCCACGTGAGCTCGAATGGGACGATCCAGTTCGGCGGCACGCCCAGTGCCTTTCGAGACAACACCGCGCTGCCAACTACGTGGTTCGAGCGCATGCTGGCCGTCTACTGGGACGACCTGTGGTTTGGCCCCGCCGGAAGCGGCACGTGCGTCTGCACGCGCGTGTATGGCACCGCGCCCCACCGCCGGTACGTCATTGCGTGGCGAGGAGTCCATTTTATGGACCTCAGCCCGGTTCGGGTCGAGGTCATCTTCCCAGAGGGATCCGGACGCATCCGCACGGTCTACGACCAAGGAAGCGGTGCCGCCGCCACGATCGGCATCCAGGGCAGCTCCGCCGGGCCGGCGACGGCCTGGAGCTACAACGCGCCGAGCGTTTCCAATGGAATGGCGCTCACCTTCGTCCCGATCACCAGCGGCGCCTGAGCAGGGTCCCTACGCGCTTGCCTTGACTGGTGCCGCGCGCGGACCAGCTTGGCGACAACCCGCTCGGCGCTGTCTGGGCGTTCCGTGCTGGGGTTTGCGCCGGGAGAAACCAAAACCATCGTGGAGCCACGGTGTAGGCTGGACCGTCAAATGACGAGAGGAGTGACGGCATGAGCAGCATCAACCAGTTCCCCTACCAGGACTACATCCTCCGACACCTCGGTGCACACGGCACCGCCTCGGCCTCGCAGATCGCGGCCGCGGCCGCGGCGGAGGGGCGCCATTCAGCAGAGGGACACGACACACCGCAGCTGCATGAGGCCATCGCCGCGAACATCGACCACCTGGTACAACTTGGCCTTGCCGAGTACGTCGGCTCCGGCGGGGAGAGGTCGGCCCAGCTGACGGCTTCCGGCAACGAGGCTGTCAGCAGCCTTCCGTAGCTCGGCAGCGGCGGATCAGCCGCCCGCTGCCACAGTCGACGGATAGTCGCTCTCGGCACGGCTCGCCGATGCGAGAGCCTCGCGGATCTGCGCCACCAGTTCGGCCGTGAACCCTTGGCTGAGCGCATGATCGATCAGGGCCAGCGCCCGGGCATCGTGCCGGGTGATCGTGTCGGACATGGGGAGCTCTTTCGGTTGGAGCCGACGGGGAGTCGCTCCCAACTTGCCAGTTGGGTCGCGCGGCGGCAAGCCCCAAAGGGGGGCTTTCCGGGCGGCGGGTGACGTCACCTGTGACCTCACGCTGCCACTTGACACGGACTCCTCCTCATAGGAGGCTGACGTCCGGGGTGTGGACGATGCAACAGGGGGAGGTCAGAGAATGCTGATACGGCGATTGGTGGCCACCGGCGCGCTGGCGACGCTCGGCCTGATTGGGATGGCGGCTCCGGCTCACGCGGCGGCGCCCTCGAACGATCGATACGGGCATGCAACCGAGATTTCGACCGTGCCGTTCCAGACGACAGTCGATACGAGCACGGCCACGGTTTCGCCAGGCGACCCGGATTGCGCCTCCAGCTCCCACACCGTCTGGTACTGGTTCACACCGTCCAGGTCTGGGACATTCACGTTTGACGTGAACGGACTGTGGGACTCGGGCGGGCCGTCTCTCGGCGTCTTCACCGGTCACCGGCGGTCCGCCCGGTTGATCGCCTGCGACGTTGCCCTGGGAGGCGAGGAGTTCGCCGGCTTCGCCGCGGACAAGGTCGATCTCGTGGCGGGCACCCGGTACCACATCATGATCGGAACGCCCGGCGGGCTGAGCGACCCCAACGCTCCCGGCGGCACGATGTTTGTACGTGCCGTCCGCTACGTCCCACCCAAAGTGATCGTCCACGTATCAACGGGCATCGTCGATCGTCTGACACGCGTGGTGACGGTGGCAGGGACGGTGGAATGCGGGGGGACGTACCCATACGGATCATTCGACGGCTTTCCCGACATCGAGGCCACGCTTCGCCAGGTGAGGTCGGGGCTGGTCGCCCGCGGTACCGGAGGCACCTGGCCTGACGCCGGCTGCACCGATGCCGCCGCGTGGACGATGGCGGTGCGAAGCGAGACGGCCCAGCCCTTCAAACGCGGGTGGGCGACGTTCTTCGTGCGTGGATACGAGTGCAACCTGTGGGAATGCGTGACCCAGAACAGGAAGGTGCGGCTGCACCTGCACTGGGGCTGAGGCGCGAGAGCCGGGGGAACGGCGGGTTCCCCCGGCTCACAATCCCGATCAGCCCAGGTGCCGCAGCCAGATCACCAGCTGCCCGGTGTCTCCGTTGTCGCCCGACGTGTCCATCTCGCCGCCTGAATCGGAGAACTCATCCGTGCCGCCGGTGACGGCGAGCAGCGGATTGCTGGGGGTGATCACGCCTGCAACCCGCAGCGTGCCGCGGCCGGCGAGGCGGATGCTGGCCTGACACAGCGCCGCCCCGTTGAAGTGGTCGGTGCAGATCGCCCAGACCTTGCCGATCCGGTCTCCACCCGCGTTCCACAGCGACTCGGTGAAGAGGAAGGAGTCGCCAACCGACTCGCGGCCGTTCTGGTCGGCATCGATCGGCTTGAACCGCCCGCTCTTCGTGTTCAGCACGAGCTTGTGCGCGCCGTCCACCGTGGTCACCGCCGCCGCGCCGCGGGCCGCGGTCGCGGAGTGCCCCCACGGTTTGAACGTTGGCCGGCTGCTTGACGCTGATGCGCCAACCGCGCTGATCGAGACCAGCGCCGCCGCCACCGCAGCGAACGACGTCAGGATCGCTATCCCCTTGCGCATGACTGACCTCCTCGGGTCATCTCGGCGGCAGAGCAGGCCGCCATGGTTCGGCCACACTACGCCCCGCGAATCCGCCTGTCGACCTCGGCAGATGCCGAGCCACTTCACAGCAAACTCACAGGTCACGCGCCTAGAGTGCAAACCATGGCCCTCGCCCCTCGCAACGGAACATCCGACGATCGCGCGCCACGGGTGCTCGTGGTGGACGACGAGGACAGCATCACCCAGCTGGTGGCCACGGTGCTGCGCTACGAGGGCTTCGAGGTCGAGTGCGCCGCCGACGGCCGCAGCGCGGTGCGCACCGCCCAGACGTTCCGGCCCGATCTGGTGGTGCTGGACGTGATGCTGCCCGACTGGGACGGCTTTGAGGTCTACCGGCGGCTGGTCGACGGCTCGGCGCAGATACCGGTGCTGTTCCTGACCGCGCGCGATGACGCCGCCGACCGCGTGCACGGACTCACCCTGGGCGCCGACGACTATGTGGGCAAGCCGTTCAGCCTCGACGAGCTGGTCGCTCGGGTGCGCGCCGTGCTGCGCCGCACCCGCGGCGGGGCGGCGCCCGACCAGCTTCGATACCACGACCTCTCGATCGACGAGGACGCACACGAGGTGCGGCGCGGCGAGCGCGTCGTCGACCTGACCCCGACCGAGTACCACCTGCTTCGCTACCTGCTGGTGAACGCCGGCCGTGTGCTCAGCAAGGCCCAGATCCTCGACCACGTCTGGCGCTACGACTTCAACGGCGACGCCAGCGTCGTCGAGACCTACGTCAGCTACCTGCGAAAGAAGCTCGACCGGCCGCCGGACGTGCCGCTGATCCAGACCGTGCGCGGCTTCGGCTACGCGATCCGGCTGCCGAAGGGGTGATCGTGCGCAGGCGCCTCACCTCGCTGCCCCTGCGGGTGCGGCTGGTGCTGGTAGCGGTGGTGCTGGTCGCAGCCGGACTCACGATCGCCGCGGTTGCCACCCGCTACGCGCTCCAGAGCTTCCTGCTGGACAAGGTCGACCAGCAGTTTGCGACCGCCCAGCGCCCGCTGGTGATAACGCTCAATCACCCGGACACCAACCCGCCGACGCCCGGCCTGCAGCTGGAGGGACTGTTGCCGTCCGGCAGCTACGCCAGCTTCACGCCGCTCTCCGGCGGAGGGACGATGTCGGTCTACTTCTTGCCCAGACAGCAGGCGCCGGCCTCGTTGCGCGCCCTGGTCGCCTCCGCGCCACTGGGCCGGTCGACGGCCGGCGGCTACCGGATCGAGGTCACCCAGGTGTCGGCGGACGGGCCGGGTGGCCCGGGCGGGCCGACGACGGCAGGCACGCCCGATGCGCGGCTTGCGATCGCGATCCCGCTGTCCGATGTGCGCTCCACGCTCAACCGGCTGGCGCTGCTCGAGGCGCTGATCGGCCTGGTCGTACTGGCAGCGGTGGGCGTGATCGCATACCTGCTGGTGCGGCGCGAACTGCGGCCGCTGGCGCGGATCGAGGACGACGCGGCCGCGATCGCGGCCGGCGACCTCTCGCGGCGGATCGAACAGGCCGACCCCGCCACCGAGATCGGCAGCCTGGGGCGGTCGCTGAACGCGATGCTGGCGCAGATCGAGCAGGCCTTCGACGACCGTCGCCAGACGGAGCTGCGGCTGCGTCGCTTCGTCGCCGACGCCTCCCACGAGCTACGAACGCCGCTGACGTCGGTGCGCGGATTCGCCGAGCTGTTTCGCCGCGGCGCCGCCGACCGTCCCGCCGATCTCGCGGTCGTGATGTCGCGGATCGAGTCCGAGGCCGGGCGGATGGGCGTGCTGGTCGAGGATCTGCTGCTGCTTGCCCGGCTCGATCAGGGCCGGCCGCTCGAGCGTGAGCCCGTCGACGTGGCGGCGCTGCTGCGCGAGCTGGTCGCAGACCACCAGATGCTGCATCCGCAGTGGCCGATCGAGCTTTCGGAGCAGCCGGTGCCGGCCGTCCCGGGCGACCAGCTGCGGCTGCGGCAGGCGATCGGCAACGTGCTCACCAACGCCCGCCTGCACACCCCGCCGGGGACGGCCATCACGGCCGATCTGAGCCGGCGCGGTGACGAGGTCGTGATCGAGATCGCCGACCGCGGGCCCGGCATCCCCGGCGAGCACCTCGACCGCCTGTTCGAGCGCTTCTTCCGGGCCGACGCGTCACGCGCTCGCGCCAGCGGCGGCTCGGGGCTCGGCCTCTCGATCGTGGCGTCGATCATGGAGGCGCACGGCGGACGTGTCGAGGCCGAGAATCGCGATGGCGGCGGGGCGACCTTCCGCCTGATCCTGCCGCTCTAAGAACTGGTCCGGGCCTGGCCCGCGAGGCGGACCGGGCCCGGTGGTACGTCGCTACTGAGCCGCACCGGACGGCGGCGGGCCGCCGAAGCCCGACACCGTGTCTGTGACCTTGAACGAGCTGTTCATCTTGACGGTCACGTATGAGCCGTCGGCCTTGGTCAGGTGCGCCTCGTAGGCCGCCCCGGACGAGTCTGTCTCGACCCGTATCACCGTCGCCCCCGGCACCGCCGCCAGCGCCGCCTGCTTGGCGCTGGCCGCTGCCGACCCCGTCAGCAGCGTCTCGCCCGGACCGTGGGAAACGGTGGCAGGGTTTGCCCCCGCCCCCTGGTGCGTCGCGGCCGTGCCGCTCGATCCGGTCGCGGCCGTCGAGCCGCCGCTGGCCGCACTGGCGATGCCGGCTGCGCCGGCTCCCGCTCCGGCCACCAGCGCCGCCGTCACCAGCGAGCTGCGTA
>JAWVEC010000062.1:0-10022 GCA_033856975.1 Gaiellales bacterium | reverse complement strand
ACTCCCGTGCGTGGTGGAGGTGAGAGGAGTCCTAGGACCAATGTCCAGTTGCGGCTGCGACCAGCAGTCCGCCAAGGTGTCCACAACGAGCCAATGACCTGAGGAGCATGACCTTGAAACGTATCGTAATCGTGATCGTGGCCGGGCTGGCGTTCGGCGTCACCGCGGCATACGCAACCACCAACCACTCGAGCGCCGGCAAGGCGCCCGCGTCGCACCCGGCACCCGCGGCGACGTTTGCGACCCAGGCCGGCCAGGGTGGCAGCTCGACATCCACGGGAGCGGATGACCCCGCGACCCACGACCAGGGCGATGACAATGGTCAGGACGAGCAGTCCACCACCAGCGGCTCGACCGATCAGGGCGACGACTCGCAGGCGGACGACTCGCAGGGCGACGACTCGCAGGGCGACGACGGGAGCGAGAGCGGCTCCGGCCAGGGCGGGGGATCGCAGTCCGGTGGTGGCTCCGACGACTCGGGTGGTTCGGGATCTGGTGGCGATGGTGGCGGCGACTGAGCTGCCTGCCGATACTTCGATCCGTGAGCAGCGCGCATCACCGTGAGCCTGATCCGCTCGATCCCGCCATCGGCGAGCTCTACCGCGAGCTGTTTCCCCGATTGCTGCGCTACGCCGAGGGCATCCTCGGCTCGGCCTGCGATGCCGAGGAGGCCGTCCAGGACGCATTCCTGGCGGCCACTCGGGCGGGCCGGCTGGACGAGCCGGCGGCGTGGCTGTTCCGCGTCACCCGCAACGCTTCGATCAACCAGCTGCGTCGCCGCCGGCACCTCTCGCTGCTCGGCACCGACGACTCCGATCAGCTCGAGTCGGGTGCGCCCGGCCCGCATGAACGGGCCGAGCAGGCGGCCGACCTGCGCACGCTGCGGCTCGGCCTCGGCCGCCTGCCAGAGCAGCAGCGCTCGGCGCTCGTGCTGCGTGAGCTGTCCGGCCTCAGCTATCGCGAGATCGCGGCCGTCGTCGATGTCAGCGAGGCGAACGTGAAGGTGCTGATCTTTCGCGCCAGACGGTCGCTGCAGGCTTTCGCCCAGGCTTCGCGGCTGCCTTGTGAGGCAGCCCAGATGGCGCTCTCGGCGCGCGCCGACGGAGAGGCCGGACGGGCCGAGGCGGCGCGGGCGCGCCTGCACGCGGTCTCGTGCGCGCACTGCCGGGAGTTCGCGGGTGCTGTCCGCGGCCAGCGCATCAACCTGGGCATGCTGGTGCCGCTTGCGCCGATGGGCCACAGCGTTGCCTCGGCCGCCGCGCATGCCGTTGTCGGGGCCAAGGCCGGCGGCGGCCTGGGTGGGCTGTTCGGCCTCAAGTCGCTGGCGGCCACGGCGGCAGCCGTGGCCGTCGTCTCGACCGGGGCCGTCGTCGCCGAGCACGAGGGCGTCGGCTCGCACCATGGCGGGCATGGCCGGCCGGTGCCCGCGGCCAAGGCGCGGCGGACGGCCGCCATCGTTGCCCCGCTGCACCACATGGCCGGCGTCGCCACCCAAACCGGCGATGATGTCCGCGGCGGCGGTGAGACGAGTTCTGGAGACGGCGTGTCCGGAGCGGACGCTTCCGGGGATGGTGCTTCCGGAGACGGCGCGTCCGGAGACGGCGCAAACGCTACGGATGGCCGCTCGACCAGCCCCGAAGCCGGGAGCTCTGCAGATGGAGCGGTGGCGGGAGACGGAACGAGCAGCGGCGAGGGGCCGGGCGTGACGACGATCTCGGGCGACAGTCCGGACAGCGGCCGCGAGGGCGGCGGCTAGCGCTTCAGGAGCCCGTGGGTGTCGTCGTCGTGCCGGCCTGGGCGAGCGGTTTGAGCTGGCTTTGCAGCGTCTTCAGCTGTGCCCTGTCCTGCGCGGTCGGCTCCAGCTTGAGCACGGCCGTGACGGCGTCGTAGGCCGTCTTGTAGTCCTGGATCGCCAGCGCGTCGCGGTACAGCGCCCGGTCAAGGCTCGAGTCGCTGGGGCTGATCGCGATCGCCCGCTTCCAGAGCGAGATCGCCTCGGTGATGTCGCCCTGTGCCTGCTGCTGGTAGGCCGAGGCCTTCTGCTGCAACGGCTGCTGGACGGCGGTCACGACGGGTGAGGGAAACGCGCTCTGGAGCTTGCTGGCGCTGTTTGAGAGCAGGCCGTTCGAAGCCTGATACTGCGATGAGAGCGTGTTCCAGTAGTTGGCCTGGGTGGCAAGCTCCTGCGCGCGGCTCTCATACAGGCCGGCCGCCAGCGTGATCGTGGTGAAGTCCTTGGGCCGCAGGCCGAGGTACTGCTGGTACGCGCCCAGCGCAGGGTCGGTCTGCTGGTCGGCCTGGTAGGCGTCGGCCAGCTGGAGCCAGGCCGTGGCGTTCTGGGGATCCTTCTTGACCTTGTCGTTCAGGCCCGAGATCGAGCCGCCGCCCGACGTCCCGGTGCCGAGCAGGTCGCCCAGGCTGATGCCACCCACGCCCGAGCCGACGCCCAGGAACACGAAGCTGAGCGCGAACACGGCGCCCAGGAAGATGAAGACGGGTTTCTGTGTGCGACGGATCTTTTCGAACAGCATTGGTCAGCGCTCAATCATCTTGGCGCGCACCGCGCGCGCGGATTTGGTATCGGCAGGCGCACCGTCCCGGCTGTAGCGTATCCGTCCCTCGACCACCGTGAGCAGCACGCGGTCCGGCGTTCCGCCGTACACGGCGGCCGTGATCGGATCGTCCCACGGCAGGTACGGCGATCCCGTCAGATCGACCACGGTAAGGTCGGCCCGCTTGCCCGCGGTCAGCGTGCCGATCCGGTCGCCGAGCCCGATCGCGCGGGCGCCCTCGCTGGTCGCCATGCGCAGCGCCTGCTCGGCGGTGACGGCGTCCGGCCGCGCCGCCCGGGCGCGACCGAGCAGGATCGCCGCTCGCATCTCGTCCCACATGTCGAAGCTGAGCGCAGAGGCGGGCGAGTCGGTGCCGAGTCCCACCAGGAGCCCCGCCGCCAGCAGCTCCGGGAGCGGCGCCGTGCCGCAGCCCAGAAGAGCGTTCGACCGCGGGCAGTGCACGACCGGCACGCCCAGCCGCGCCAGCAGTGCGATGTCGCCGGCCGTCGCCCGCACCAGGTGCACGCCCACGGTGTCTGGGCCGAGCACGTGCTCGAGCTCGGCCAGTGGCCGTGTGTCCCGCTCGGACTCGAGCAGATGGGTCGCGACCGGGATGCCGCGGCTGCGCGCCAGTGCGATCAGCTGCGCGTAGTGCTCGGTCGTGACCGTGTACGGCGCATGCGGCGAGACGCCGGGCGTGATCAGCGCGTCGGCCGGCAGAGCATCCAGCCGCGCGGCCATCATCCCGGCCGGGTCGCCCTGGTCGCTGAATGCCTCCAGGTAGACGATCGCGCGCAGCCCCTGCGCGATCGCCGCCTCGGCCACCGTGTCGGCGTACGAGCAGTCGGCGATCGTCGTGATGCCGCCGGCCAGGCAGGCATGCACCCCCGCTTCGGCCTGCGCCAGGTAGTCGTCGCGGCCGAGTCCGCGCTTGCGCATGATCAGCTGCTCGATCCAGGGGGTGAACGGCAGCCCATCGGCCATCGCGCTCATCGAGAGGTACTCGAGATGGGTGTGCGCGTTCACCAGGCCGGGCAGGATCAGGCCGCCCGGGAATCGCTGGTCGGCCTCGAGCCGTTCCGAGACCTCGGCGATCACGCCACCCTCGATCCGCACGGCGCCGTCGCGCAGGGGCGGACCGTCCATCGGCAGCACCCAGTCGGCGCCGAGGATCATGTGCCGGCCGAGGGCTCCACCTCAGGCACGTCGCCGCGCGCCCGCTCGACCCCCCGCACGATGAAGTACGACAGCCCGTACAGCGCAAGCAGCGGGACGAACTCGACGATGAACGAGATCGGATCGACGCCCGGCAGCAGCATCGCGACAACCGCCAGCGCCACGATCGACAACCGCCAGTGGCGGCGCATCAAGGCCGAGCTCATGATCTGCAGCCGGGCGAGGATCAGCATCACCACCGGCATCTCGAACACGATCCCCATCGCCAGCAGCGTCAGCAGCACGAACTGGATGTAGTCCTTGGCCCGCAGCTGATAGTTGAAAGCCTGGCTGTTGTAGTCGATCAGGAAGTGGATCGCGGGCGGCACCACCAGGTACCAGGCGAACACCACGCCGGCGATGAACAGGCCCGGGATCATCATCAGCAGCGGGCGTAGGTGCTTGTGGTGCTGCTCGGCGAAGGCCGGGATCACGAATGCGTACAGCTGGTAGGTGGCGATCGGCATCACCACCAGCAGTCCGCTGTAGATCGAGATCGAGATCGAGGTCAGGATTCCGTCCAGCGGGCTGGTGGCGAGGAACCGGTAGGCATCGCCGTTTGGCTGGTGCGGCAGGGGATCGGCCAGGAAGTTGAGGATCGCGCCGGACTTGTAGAACGCGACGGCGACGGCGATCGTCAACACGGCCAGAACCACCACGATCCGCGTGCGCAGCTCGTCGAGATGCTCGACCAGCGTCAGCTGTTCGTCCGGCTTGACCCGCCGGGCACGCGCCACGAGCTACTCGCCGGTGTGGTGGACCGGGCCCTGCTCGGTCGTGGAGGCGGTATACGTGGGTGCCGGCGGCTCGATCGAGGCGGCCGGCGCGGGCGGATCGTCACCCTTGTCATCGCCGCTGACCGAGTCCTTGAACTCGCGGATACCGCGGCCGAGCGACCGGCCCACCTCGGGCAGCCGCTTGGGCCCAAGCACCACCAGGGCGATGATGAGCACGATGATCAGCTGGATCGGTGAAACGTCGGGCATGTTGGATTCCAGGTTAGCAGACGTTTGGCGTCTGAATATTGGCAGAAGGCTACACTGAGCATACGCCGTCTACGTGTCGGCGGGAACACCACCACACACCATCTCTTCGGAGAGGATCGAATGTCAGACCTCGTAATTCGCAATCTACGCGCCTCGATCGACGGCGCCGAGATCCTGAACGGCGTTGACCTCGAGCTGTCGAAGGGCGAGGTGCACGCGATCATGGGCCCCAACGGCTCCGGCAAATCGACCCTTGCGCACGTCCTGATGGGCCATCCGGCCTACGAGGTGACGGACGGCGAGGTCATCTACAAGGGCCGGCAGGTGCTCGAGCTCGAGCCCGACCAGCGCTCCCGGCTGGGCCTGTTCCTGGCCTTCCAGTACCCGTCGGCCATCCCCGGCGTGACGGTGGCGAACTTCCTGCGGCTGGCGGTCAACGCCCATCGCCGCGGCGAGGACGGCGAGGAGAACCCGATCCGCATCCCCGAGTTCCGCAAGCTGCTGCAAGAGAACATGGAGACGCTCAAGATCGACCGCTCCATGACCAGCCGCTACCTCAACGACGGATTCTCGGGCGGCGAGAAGAAGCGCATGGAGATGCTGCAGATGGCGATCCTGAAGCCCGAGATGGCGATCCTGGACGAGACCGACTCCGGGCTCGACATCGATGCGCTGCGGATCGTCTCCGATGGCGTCAACACGCTGATCGGGCCCGAGATGGGCGCGCTGGTGATCACCCACTACTCGCGGCTTTTGAAGTACATCAAGCCCGACCGGATCCACGTGCTTGTGGGCGGGCGGATCGTCCGCTCCGGTGGGTCTGAGCTGGCCGACGAGCTGGAACGAGATGGCTATGCGCCGTACGGCGTCGAGGAGGCTGCTGCAGTCTGATGTCTGAGACCGAACTGACACCCGAAGAGCGCGAAGCGGTTGCGATTGGCGAGTACAAGTACGGATTCCACGACGAGGTCACGTCCGTGTTCCCGACCCGCCGTGGCCACGATACCGACGTCGTTCGCGAGATCTCGGCTCACAAGTCGGAGCCCGAGTGGATGCTGGACTTCCGGCTCAAGAGCTACGAGCACTTCCTCAAGCGGCCGATGCCGCAGTGGGGCGCCGACCTCTCGACGATCGACTTCGACAACATCTACTACTACCTCAAGCCGGTCGACGAGCAGGCCAAGTCGTGGGACGACCTGCCGGATGGCATGCGCGAGACGTGGG
The DNA here is from genome assembly GCA_033856975.1 of Gaiellales bacterium. Lineage (GTDB taxonomy): Bacteria > Actinomycetota > Thermoleophilia > Gaiellales > JAICJC01 > JAICYJ01. Next base: position 4,045 of record JAWVEC010000062.1, on the reverse strand, counting down.
ACAAGCTGGGCATCCCCGAGGCCGAGAAGAAGTACCTGGCAGGCGTGGGCGCGCAGTACGAGTCGGAGGTCGTCTACCACAGCCTGCAGGAGGATCTCGCCAAGCAGGGCGTGATCTTCCTCGACATGGACTCCGGCCTGCGCGAGCACGAGGAGCTGGTGCGCCGCTACTTCGGCACCATCATCCCCTACAACGACAACAAGTTCGCCGCGCTCAACTCAGCCGTGTGGTCGGGTGGCTCGTTCATCTACGTGCCGCCCGGCGTCAAGGTGGAGCTGCCGTTGCAGGCCTACTTCCGCATCAACGCCGAGAACATGGGCCAGTTCGAGCGGACGCTGATCATCGTCGACAAGGATGCCTACGTGCACTACGTGGAGGGCTGCACGGCGCCGATCTACTCGACCGACTCGCTGCACTCCGCGGTGGTCGAGATCCACGTCGCCGAGGGTGGCCGCTGCCGCTACACGACGATCCAGAACTGGTCGACCAACGTCTACAACCTGGTCACCAAGCGCGCCGTGGCCGAGCGCAACGCGACCATGGAGTGGGTCGACGGCAACCTCGGATCGCAGATCACGATGAAGTACCCGGCCGTGATCCTGAACGGCGACGGCGCGCACGGCGAGGTGCTCTCGATCGCGTTCGCCGGCAAGGGCCAGCACCAGGACGCGGGCGGCAAGATCACCCACGCGGCGCCCAACACGAGCTCGGTGATCACGTCCAAGTCGATCTCCAAGGATGGCGGCCGCAGCTCCTACCGCGGGCTGCTGCAGGTCAACAAGGGCTCGATCGGCTCGCGGTCGAAGGTCGTCTGCGACGCGCTGATCATCGACGACGAGAGCCGCACCGACACCTACCCGTACATCAACATCGACGAGAACGATGTCGAGATCGGGCACGAGGCAACCGTCTCGAAGATCGGTGAGGAGCAGCTGTTCTACCTGATGAGCCGTGGCCTGAGCGAGGATGAGGCGTCGGCGATGATCGTGTCCGGCTTCGTCGAGCCGATCACCAAGGAGCTGCCGCTGGAGTACGCGGTCGAGCTCAACCGCCTGATCCAGCTGCAGATGGAAGGCTCGGTGGGATGAGCCAGACCGTGTCCGAGCCCGCCTGGCTGGCGGGCAAGCGGGAGGCTGCCCGCGAGCTGTACCGCTCGTTGCCGGTGCCGAGCAACCGCGACGAGGCGTGGCGCTACACCAACCTGCGCGGGTTTGATCCGGACGTCCACGAGGTGCAGCCGGCCACGCTGTCGCTGAGCGATGCCGAGCTGCCCGACGGGGTCGTGTTCGGCAGCCTGGCCGTGCTCGCGGCCGAGCGCCCGGAGCTGGTCGAGCCGTACTACGGCACGGTCGTCGCGGGCGAGGAGAAGTTCGCCGCGGGCAACGCGGCCGCCTGGACGGACGGCGTGCTGCTGCACGTGCCGGCCGGCGTCGAGGTGACGGTGCCGTTGCGAGCCACCATCGAGCTGCCTGCGGAGGGCGCCGCCATCCACCACCGCACGCTGGTGGTGCTGGAGCGGGGCGCGAAGGCCACCTTCGCCGAGGACTACTCCTCGGATGTCGCCGGCTACGTCAACACGGTGGTCGAGCTGGTGATCGGCGACGGCGCGCGGCTGGAGTACGTGACCACGCAGAAGCATCACGCAGGCACGCGGCAGTTCGGCACGCATCGCGCGACCGTCGGCCGCGATGGTGAGGTCGATTGGGTCGTGCTGGGGCTGGGCGGCACCCGCGCCAAGTCGCGGATCGAGAGCTATCTGGCCGATCAGGGGGCGAACGCCAAGGTCACCGGCGCGTACTTCCTGGCCGGCTCGGAGCATGCCGACTACGACACCACGCAGGAGCATGCGGCCCCCAACACGACCTCCGACCTGTACTTCAAGGGCGTGCTGACCGACCACGCGCGCGCGGTCTGGCGGGGCGTGATCCGGGTCGACAAGCACGCGCAGAAGACCGATGCCTACCAGGAGAACCGCAACCTGCTGCTGTCGCACGATGCCCACGCCGACTCGATCCCGGGCCTCGAGATCCAGGCCAACGACGTGCGCTGCACGCACGGCGCGACGATCGGCCAGATCGACCGGCTGCAGCTGTTCTACCTGATGAGCCGCGGACTGAGCCGCAAGCAGGCCGAGCGGGTGATCGTGCGCGGCTTCTTCCAGCCGGTGCTCGACCGGATCGGCTCGGACGAGGTGCGCGCAGTGCTGGCGGCAGAGCTGGAGCTTCGAATGGGTTCGGACTCCGACAGCTGAGCCGGGAGCGATGACCGACCCGCTCGCGGACGTGTTTGGCCTGCTGTCCCAGGAGCTGGCGCACCTGCGACCCGGCGGTGCCGAGGTGATCGACATCCACACCCACCTCGGGCACGACGAGGACGGGATGGCGCTCGATCCCGAGGGGCTGATCGAGATGCTCGACCAGGCCGGCGCCGCGCGCGCGGCCGTCTTCCCGCTGCACGACCCAGAGCGCGACCCTGCCTACTCGCTGCCCAACGACCGCGTGCTGGGTTGGGCGGCCGAGAGCGAGGGGCGTTTCATCCCGTTCTGCCGGCTCGATCCGATGCAGCAGCCGGTGGCCGAGGCCGAGCGATGCCTCGCCGCGGGCGCGCGCGGCATCAAGCTGCACCCGCGGGCGCAGGCGTTCGGACTGGTGGGACTGTGCGAGCCGATCTTCGCGCTGGCCGAGCAGGCGGGCGTGCCGATCCTGATCCACGCCGGCCGCGGGCTGCCGGAGGCGTTCGGGGGCGAGCTGGTCGACCTGGCGCAGCGGCACCCGGGGGCGCCGCTGATCATGGCCCACCTCGGCGTCGCCGACCAGGCGGCGCTGGCCGACGGGACGCGCGGCCACCCGGCGGCGGTGTTCGACACGTCGTGGATGAACATGATGGACACCATGGCGCTGTTCGCGCGCGTGCCGGCGGAGCGGATCGTGTTCGGCGCCGATCCGCCCTACGGCCGGACGTTCGTCGGCCTCTACATGGTGCTGCGCGCGCTGGCCTGCCTCGGCGTCGACCAGGAGACGCGGCGCGAGGTGGTGGGCGGCGCGGCGGCACGGCTGTTCGACGGCCGGCCGCTGGTCGCCACGACGTCGCCCCGCGCGCCGCAGCAGCTGCTGGTGGACGCGAAGCTGGCCCGCGTGCAGGCCAACCTGATGCTGGTGCTGGGCGCGGTTATCGCCGGCTCTTCCGAGCGGGCGCTGGACATGCTGTGGCTGTCGCAGATGGCATGTCGGGACGCGGACGCGCGCGCGGCCGGCGCCGCGCTCGAGCGGATCGCGCCGCTGCTGGAGGCGGCCCGCAGGGGGCTGATCGAGCAGCCCGATCAGCCCCGCCGTGCGGCGCAGCCGATCGTCTTGGCGATGGCGATCGCCGCCACCGAGGTGCCCCAGCCCGGCACCGCCCCCGCCGCCTGAACCCCGTCACAGTACCCTCCCGGCCCGGTCACACCCCCCGTGCGGGTGTCAAACACTCCCCGCTCGATCGTTGCCGTTCTGTCACCGAATCGTCGCATCTCGCCCTGATGGTTGACCCAAATCCCTCCCGCGCCCAATTATTGGAGTCAAACACTCCCCGCCCGGGCGTGACATTGCTGTGACACGGCTGTGATGGGGTGAGATCGGGGCCGCCGGTACACTTCGGGCATGGCTGTGGCGCAGACTGTGACCCCGCTCGACCTCGATCGGATCAGGGCCGATTTTCCGATCCTGGCCAAGCCCGTGCACGGCAAGCGGCTGGTGTTTCTCGACTCCGCCGCCTCGTCACAGAAGCCGCGGCAGGTGATCGACACGCTGGTCGACGTCTACGAGACGTCGTACGCCAACGTGCACCGCGGCGTCTACCACCTCGGTGCCGTCGCCACCGAGCGCTACGAGGGCGCCCGCGACATCATGGCCCGGTTCGTGAACGCCTACGACCGGCGTGAGGTGATCTTCGTGCGCCAGGCCACCGAGGGCCTCAACCTGGTCGCCTACGCGTACGGCCGCGCCTTCGTCAAGGAGGGCGATGCGATCGTCACCACCGAGATGGAGCACCACTCGAACATGGTGCC
>JAWVEC010000061.1:0-4753 GCA_033856975.1 Gaiellales bacterium | reverse complement strand
CTTCGCGAGCCATCCGCTCAGCCGCGATGTGCTGAAGAATCGTGAAGTTGGCGGCCTCTCCGGACGGGCGCACCGCGGTCACCTCGCGCAGCTTGCGTCGCTCCGCGGCCGCGATCAAGGAGAACGTGCAGCCGGCCAGCAGCTGGCCGTCCACGGCGCTCACGCGTGCCACCCGCACCTCGGCGGTCACGACCGTGGCGAAGAACCGTCCGCTGAAGTCGAGCAGGTCGCCGGGGCGCAGCAGCCGCCGGGTCAGCAGGGCGACGCCGTTGTCCGACACATCCACGATCGAGCCCTCGACCACGTCTCCATCGACGACGTTCTGGCAGTTGATGGCGACCAGCCGGGCGTGCCCGCCCAGCGAGGTGCGATCGGCCTGTCGGTGCTGCTGGTCGAGCCCGATCGATCGGGCGCGAAGCACCACCTTGGCATCTTGCGCGGAATGGAAGGCGGCAGACTCGACCTCGAAGGCGACCAGCCAGGGCCGCAGGTCGTCCCCGTGCACACGTGCCGTCAGCGTCTGCGACTCGCCGATCCGAAGCCGATCAGCGGTCACGGTCAGCCGCGTGCCCTCGCACGAGAGCGGCGCCAGTTCCAGCTCGCCGCCGCTCGCCTCCACGGTCACAGCCGCGTGCGCGCCGAGAATCGCAACCGCCTGGGTCATCGAGAGTCGAGCCACAGACCCCTTATCGGCAACTCGCGGCGCGGGCTGGAGCTACGCCGCCCGCTCGACCGGCGCGGCCTGCTGCCTCAGCTGGTCCAGCAACCTCGCCGTCGCCAGCGCACTCGTCGCCTGGTTCGCAAACAGCCGCAGCGCCTGCAGCCGGCGCGGCGTCGGCAGCAGCCGGTCGCTGGGATCATCGGCCCAGATCACGCCGATCGTCGAGCCGTCCGGCGCGTACAGCGGCACCAGCAGCCAGTGTCCGTCCCAGGCGTTGGGGCCGGAGCCGTTCAGCTGGGAGCGGTAGCCGACCGATTCCTGGGAGCAGCGTGCGGCGCCGGCCTCGTGCGGCAGCAGGTAGCAGCCGCTGGTGTCGAACTCAGGGTCGAGCAGCCGCGTGATGTCGGCGGCCGGCATCGGAGTCTCGCGCGCCCGGTCGCCAACCGGCCAGCCCACCGCGGCCTGGCAGCGGTAGCTCCCATCGCGCTCGTCTCGTAGCTCCACCATCACCTTGTCGAATCCGAGCGCCGAGGCGATGCTGCTACAGACAACGTCCAGCACGTCCTGCACCGAGCCCACCTCGAGCAGGCGCGACGAGACGGTCAAGAGCTCGGTCAGCGCGGTCTGGGATCGCTCCCAGTTGGCGGTCGCCTCGGCCGCCTCGACCAGCACCGCGGCCTGGGACGACACCGCCACCAGCACGTCCAGCTCCTCATCGGACAGACGCAGGCCCGAGGCCGGATCGCCGACCGAGAAGATGCCGAGGATGTGGCCATCGGAGTGCCGAAACGGCACGAACAGCTCGTCCTGCGGCTGCCAGGCGTTCGGGATCGGGCTCGGTGGCTCGCTGGGCACGTAGCGATCGCCGAGGTTCGTCTCCCAGTCGAATGTCCCCTGCTTGATCACGTAGGCGCCGCGGCGCTCGAAGCGCGCTGCCAGCAGCGGATCGAACCACGACCGCTCGTAGGTCGAGCCCAGCAGCAGCGACTTGGCCTCGACGCTGCCGTGCACGCTCGAGACGATGAAGTCGTCCCACTCGGGCCGGTAGATGTTGACCACCACCGTGCCCAGCCCCAGCGCTCGCCCGACGGTGTCTGCCATCTCGTCCAGCAGCCGCTCCGGGTCGTCCTTCATCCGCACCAGCCCGATCACGTCGACCAGGCCCTGGATGCGCGCCACCGGGGACAGGTCGGGGCCTCTGCGCGTCACCACACGGGCCGCGGCCGGGCGCTTGGCGGCGGGGTTGACGAGCACGATCCGGGCGGCCTCGATCACCTCCGGATCAAACTGCGTGCCCGACATCGCCTCCAGCTCCTGGAGCGCGGCGTCGCGGCTCATCGCGCGGCGGTAGGGGCGGTCGCTGGTCATCGCGTCGAAGGCGTCGCAGACGGCGATGATCCTTGCCGAGAGCGAGATCTCGTCGCCGCGCAGGCCGTCCGGGTAGCCGCCGCCATCGATCCGCTCATGCGCCGAGCGGACGATCGCGGCCACGCCGGCCAGGGCGGGCGCGGCATTCAGGATCGCCTCGCCGGTCACGGTGTGCTGGCGCATCAGCTCCCACTCCGACTTGTCGAGCGGGCCCTGCTTGTCCAGGATCGAGCGCGGGATCACGGCCTTGCCGACGTCGTGCAGCTCGGCGGCCAGCACCAGGTCGTCGATCACGTCTCGCTCCACGTCGAGCTGCTCGGCCACCGAGCGGGCCAGCTCGCCGACCCAGCCCGAGTGTGGGCGCAGGTCGGGCGCGTGCTGGTCGAGCACCGCGAACAGCAGGTCACGCGCCTGCCGCTTTGTGGAGCTGCGGCGATCGTCCTTCTGGGCGTACATGCGCTGATCGACGATCCGAAGCGCCGATGCCGCGTCACGCGCCTCGCGCGGCAGCAGCACGAAGCCACAGGACGAGCGGATCGCCTCGTCGTCGTCGGTCAGCATCGCCAGCGCCGATGCCAGCGCCGTCTCCAGCTCGGCCGGCGAGCCGTGCAAGAGCAGGCAGAACTCGTCGCCGCCGATCCGGTAGGCCGTCGCCGAGCCCTCGAACCGGGCCGCCAGGCGGGCGCCCAGCCGAGCCAGCAGCGCGTCGCCGGCGGGATGGCCGTGGGTGTCGTTGTAGGTCTTGAAACCGTCCAGGTCGAACATCGCCAGCACCGCCGGCGAGCGGTCGGTGCCCGACTCGATCGCGCGTTCCAGGTCGACCAGCAGCCGGCGGCGGTTGCCAAGGCCGGTGAGGTCGTCGGTGAGGGCGAGCCGGCGCGACTCCTCGACGCCGGTGCGAAGCCGAACGATCCACATCCACAGCAGCGCCGAAGAGCCGACCCCAAGCACCGCCACTGTCAGCATCCTCGGCACCGTGCCGCCGTCCAGGGACAGCAACGCCACCGCAACGCCGATCAGCGCCAGCAGCGGAATACGCACCCGGTCGATACCGGGCACATCCTGAAACCCCCATGACATGCCCCTGTCATCGGCACCTGCGCGACTTTTGCGCACGATTGCGGATCGTTCAAAGTGATCAAACTCAGCGCGGTCGTCCCCGCCGCAGCGCCTCGATCCGCCGCCGGTCCTGCTTGGTCGGCCGTGGGCCGCCCAGATCGGCGCCCAAAGGTCGCGACAGCCTGCGCTCGGCGGCGGTGCGCTCGCGCTCGGCGATCGACTCCGCGGTCTCCTCATACAGGGTCGCTGCCACCCGCGCCGAGCCGCGCTTCTCGGCCACGCCGCGCACGACCAGCGTCCAGCGCATCTCGCCGATTCGCAGCTCGACCACGTCATCGGCGCGCACGTCCTTGGCGGGCTTCACGCGCTCACCGTTCAGGTGCACACGCCCGCCCAGCACGGCCTCGGTGGCCGCGGCGCGGGTCTTGAAGAACCGCGCCGCCCACAGCCACTTGTCGATGCGGACGCTCGCCATCACGACGTGCATGCTCGCACGGCTGCCGGGTCAGGGTCTGAACGCGACCAGGTAGCCGTCCGCCGTGCCCGCGTAGACCATGCCGTTGACCACGATCGGGTTGTTCAGGTTGCCGCCGACACCGACCTGGACCGAGGTGCGCGGCTGGCATGTTGCGTGGCCGCAGCCACCCAGCTTGAACACGCGCAGATAGCCGTCGAACGTGGGCGCGTAGATCAGGCCGTTGGCCAGCGCCAAGCTGCCCACGACCGGACGGGGCACGCGGCCGATCCAGGCCGGCGCGCAGGTGGCGCTGCCGCATCCGCCCGCAGCAAACGCGGCCAGGCGCGAGCCCGCGGCGGTCAAGATGTCGCCGCCGCCGACGTAGACCTCGCCCTGCCGGGCGGCCGGTGACGACTCGATCTGGGCGCCGACGGCGCCCGTCCACAGCTTGGCGCAGGTGGCCGCGCCGCAGCCGGCGGCGTTGAACGCGACCAGCTTCGACCCGGCCGCGACGTAGACGTCGCCGGCGCTCACGAGCGGAGTCCAGGGAGTGGGGGTGGGAAGCGGCGCCGTCCACAGCGGCGCGCACGTGCTCGCACCGCAGCCGCCGGCGTTGAACACCCGCAGCCGCTCGGTTGCGACGTACACCTTGCCGTTGGCCACGGCGGCGGTGGCCATCGCGTTGCCTCCGCCGATGCTGCCGCTCCACGTCCGGTGGCAGCTGGTCGCGCCGCAGCCGGCGGCGGGCCAGGCCGAGATGCGGCCGTCACCGTCTGCGAAGTAGACAACGCCGCCCGCCACGACCGGTGACTGGCCGGCGCTGACCCCGGTCACCTCCGCGGATTGCCACACCGGCGCGCCGCAGAAGCTCGCGCCACAGCCGCTCGCCCGGTAGGCGAGCAGGCCGCCGCCGAGGCTGTCGGGCACGATCACGAGCCCGCCCGCCACCGCCGGCGTTCCGGTCGAGAACTCGCCGCTCGGTGCGCTCCACAGGTGGGCACCGGTGGTCGCGTTGAAGACGTTCAGGTTGGCGCCGCCGTTGTCTCCCGTGTTCACGAACAGCCGGCCGTTGGCCACGATCGGCTGTGACTGCTGCTCGTCGAACAGGTTCGGCGTTCGCCAGACCCGATGCAGGCCGGCCACGTTGGCCGGGCCGATCGTCGTCTCGTTGGGATTGAAGCCGTTGTGGGCAGATCCAAAGCCGAACT
>JAWVEC010000060.1:0-3667 GCA_033856975.1 Gaiellales bacterium | reverse complement strand
TGAAGCGGTTGCCGGCATGCCGCCGGCCGAGGAGCTTGCCCTGACGTCGAGGCTGCACCGCGCCATCGAGCGGGGCGAGTTCGAGCTGCACTACCAGCCGATCGTCAGGCTCAGCACCGGCGAGCCGATCGGCGTCGAGGCGCTGATCCGGTGGCTGCCTCCCGGCGGCGCGATGATCGCGCCCGCCTGCTTCATTCCGCTGGCCGAACGCACCGGGCTGATCAAACCGATCACGGAGTGGGTCGTGAGAGAGATCTGTGCCCAGACTCTCAGCTGGGCAGAGCGAGGAATCGCGCTGCGCATCTCGTTCAACTTCCCCACCGTGCTGTGGGAGGCGTCCGTCGTTCGCAGCCTGCTTGCCCAGGTGCGCGCCGCCGGCGTTCGGCCCGACCAGCTCGTGCTGGAGGTGACGGAGTCGGCCGCGATGGGCGATCCGGGCCAGACCGACGCGATCGCCGAGATGCTGAGCGTCGCCGGCATGCCGCTTGCGATCGACGACTTCGGCACCGGGTACTCGTCGCTGTCACGTCTCAACACGCTGCCGGCGGGCACGCTCAAGGTCGATCGCGCATTCATCCGCGACCTTCCCGGCGACCAGCCGTCGGCGACCCTGACGGAGACGATCGTGCGGCTGGCGCACGGTCTGGGCATGGAGCCGCTCGCGGAGGGGATCGAGAACGAGGAGCAACGGCGCTTCCTGATCGACCTCGGATGCCGGTTGGGTCAGGGGTACCTGTTCAGCCGCCCCGTCACCGCCGAGGCGATCGAGCGGATGTGGGACGAGCGAATCCGCGCCGCGGCGTAGTGCACGCTCTTTAGCGAGTCTCCCGCGCGATGTAGAACCCGTCGCTGCCGGTGTCCTGCGGCAGCAGGTACTCACCCCCCGCCAGCACGCGCTCGCACTCGTCGCGGCGAAGCGTGCAGACCGAGTAGACCAGCGCCCCGCCGGGCGCGAGCCGGGAGCGAGCGACCGCCAGCAGCTCGCGCTGGAGCAGCGCCAGCTCGGCGGCCTGCTCCGCGGTGCGGCGCCACCTCGCGTCCGGCCGCCCGGCCAGCACGCCCAGCCCCGTGCAGGGCGGATCGAGCAGGACGCGGTCGAACGGGCCCGGTTCGTCGTACTCCTTCGCATCGGCGATCACCACCCGCGCGCAGCTCGCTCCAAACCGGGCCAGGGTCGCCTCCAGCTCCTTCGCACGCCCCGGATGGCGCTCGACGCACACCAGCTCGCCGCGGTTCTCCATCAACGCGGCCAGCTGACCCGACTTACCGCCCGGTGCCGCGCACAGGTCGAGCACGCGCATGCCCGGCTCCGGCGCCAGCAGCCGCGCCGGCCGCATCGAGGAGCGCGACTGCGGCCAGATCAGGCCGTTCTTGAACGCGGCGCTGTCGGCGACGTCGTACGCGCCGTCGATCACCAGCGCCTCCGGCAGCGCGGGGTCCCCATGCACCGGCACGCCGAGGTCGACGCTCGCCGCCCGCAGCGTGTTGACCCGCACCGACAGCTCGGGCGCGGCGTTCTGCGCCTCGGCGCAGGCAGCCGCCGCCTGCTCACCCAGCAGCTCCACCCACGCCTGCCACACCCAGTCCGGATACGAGTGGCGAAGCGGCGGCGGCAGCGTCTCCGGCCAGCCCGGCCCGGCCTCGGCGATCCTGCGGAGAACGGCGTTCGCCAGGCCGGCGGTGCGCGGACCCGCCACCTCCCGGGCCAGCTCGACGCCCTCGTTGACGGCCGCCCGGGCCGGCACCGCATCCGAGAACAGCAGCTCGAAGCCGCTCACCCGCAGCGCGTTTCGAAGCTCGGCCTGGAGCCGCTGCGGCCGCCGGCCGCCCAGCTCGGCGACCGCGTGATCGACCGTCCGCGAGCGCTGCACGGCGCCGAACGCGAGCCGCATCGCCTGGCGCCGGTCGCGCGGGTCGAGCTCTGCGGCCAGCGCGGCGAAGGCGCGATCGGCGTACGCATCCTGCTCGAAGGTGCGGCGAACGACCTCGTATGCCACCCGCCGCAGCGGGGCGACTGCCTCGCTCACGACGCTCTGCGAGGCGGCTCCCGTAGGCCGCGCAGGAACTCCTCCGCTCCCATCCGCCGCTTGCCGGCCGGCTGCAGCTCGAGCAGCTCCATCGCGCCCTGCCCGCACCCCACCACCAGCGGCGCCGCCACCTCGCCCGCGACCGGCCCCGCCTCGAGCGGTCGCGCGCGCCAGATCACGAACGGCCGTTCGTCCAGCAGGCATCGCGCGCCGATGTGCGGCGAGAGCGCGCGCACCACTCGGTCGAGCTCGAGCGCCGGCCGCGACCAATCGAGCGTGCGATCGCCGCTCTCGATCTTGTGCGCGTAGGTGACTCCCTGCTCGGATTGCGGCCGCGGCTGCGGCCGCTCCAGCAGGGCCCGCTCCAGCATCGGCACGCCCAGCTCGAGCGCCCGTGCCCGCACGTCGCCGGCATCGTCGCGATCGCCGATCGAGAACCGCCCCTCGGCCAGGATCGGCCCCGCATCCAGCTCGGCCACCAGCTCGATCACGGCCACGCCGGTCTCGCTGTCGCCGGCCATGATCGCGCGTTCGACAGGCGCCGCGCCACGCCAGCGGGGCAGCAGCGACGGATGCAGGTTGACCAGCGGGTAGGCGGACAGCAGCGGCTCGCGGATCAGCTGCCCGAAGGCCACCACGATGCCCGCGTCCGCCTCCGGCGGCGCCTCGCTGGCCCGCTCGGGCTGGGAGAGGGCGATGCCAAGCTCGCGGGCCGCTTCCGCCACCGGCGGCGATGTCAGCCGGCGGCCACGACCGCTCATCCGGTCAGGTTGCGAGACGACAGCCGAGATCGAGAGCCGGCCCCGCTCCACCAGCGCGCGCAGCACATCGGCGCCAAACGCCGAGGTGCCGAAGAAGGCGACGCTCACCCCGCCCGCAGGCGGAGCTCCCGCAGCGCCTCGCGACGCTGCTCGTCCTGGGCGCGATCGACGATCAGAACGCCGTCCAGGTGATCGATCTCGTGCTGGATCACGCGCGCCTCGAACCCCTCCGCCTCGAGCTCGACCGGATCGCCATCTGAGTCGACGGCCGAGACATGGACGCGGACGTGACGGGAAACGGGCACCTGCAGCTCACCTCCGAGCAGGGAGAGACAGCCCTCGGTCGAGACGACGGTCTCCTCGGACAGCTCGGACAGGCTGGGATTTATCAGCACCCGGACGGCGTCCTCCTCGCCGACCCGGTAGACCAGCATCCGGCGCAGGACTCCCAGCTGCGGGGCCGCCAGGCCGACGCCGTGGGCGCGATCCATCACGTCGACCATGCGCGCGGCCAGTCGCCGTACCTCTTCGTCCACGTCCGCGACCGGAGAGGCCGCGTTTCGCAGCGCCGGGTCGGGATACTGGCGTACCAGCCGCAGCGCCGTGGCCCGCCACTCGCGGCGCTCCTCGGGACTGGGACCGGGATCGGCCTGCTCCTGTTCTAGCTCCTCTGCCTGCTCAGACATCGCCGCTGGATACTACATTCGCATAGCCGCCCGCGGCAGGAGGACGCACCCCCAAACATCGACGTAGCTCAGAGGGCACCAGAGGTGCCAGGCCTAGCAACGCCCCATCGCAGCCACCAGCACTCGAGCCCCTCAAGGCCTGGCACCCCCATGCCCAAACCTCCGAGCGCCAACGACCGCCGAGCGACTGCAC
>JAWVEC010000059.1:0-4594 GCA_033856975.1 Gaiellales bacterium | reverse complement strand
CGTCGCATCGGCCGCAACTCGATCGGCTTTGGAGCCGACCTGCGCTCGAAGAAGAACCGCGACACCCAGGAGCTGTTCCAGGACGTGATGCCGGAGGATCTGATCTCGTTCGGCCTGATCCCCGAGTTCATCGGCCGGCTGCCGGTGGTCACGGCGGTGCACCAGCTCAAGCAGGAGGATCTGATCCAGATCCTGCTCGAGCCCAAGAACGCGCTGGTCAAGCAGTACCAGAAGTTCTTCAGCTACGACGGCATCGACCTGGTCTTCACCGAGGACGCGCTGACGGCGATCGCGGGCAGCGCGCTGGAGCGGGCCACCGGCGCCCGCGGGCTGCGCTCGATCATCGAGTCGGCGCTGCTGAACGTGATGTTCGACCTGCCGTCGCGCAAGGACGTCAACAAGTGCGTGATCACGCGCGAGACGATCGAGAAGCACATCGACCCGACGCTGGTCACCGAAGGCGGGCACGGCGATGTCACCACCGAGCTCGACCAGGAATCCGCCTAAACACTGCTGCGCCTGCTGCTGATGCTGGCGGCCCTGGCCGGGCCTCATCCCCCGGCCGCCTCGGTGCACGTGGCGGTGCCGCGACCGTATGAGGTGTGGGACGGGCACGTCAGCGGCACCGTCGCCCGCGGTGCAACGGCCGTGACCGTGCGGTCGGGCGGCCACGTCTGGCAGGTGGCGGTGGACGCGGACGGCAGCTTCGATCAGGTCGTCTCGCCGGTGCCGATCGGCGACGGCGCGGTGACGGTGGGCGGAAGGCCGGTGGCGCCGGTCTACGGCGTGCCGGTCAGCTCGATCACGGCCCTGCCGGCGGCCGATGACGACGCCGGGTTGGATGCGATCCTGCGCCGGCTGGCGGGCCGGGCGTCGCCGCACGTCGGCATCTACACGCGCTCATGGAGTGGCGTTGCCGCCGCCTACAACGCGGGCGCCGAGTTCGAGGCCGCCAGCACGCTGAAGCTGCCGATCATGCTGGAGGCGCTGTCGCAGAACGGCGGCGAGCTGGCCGAGTCCGAGCTGTGGGAGCCGATGGGCCGCGTGACGCGCTACTCCGACAACGAGGCCGCCAACGAGCTGCTGGTCGATACCGGCGGCAGCGAGGAGGGTGGGGCCGCTCGGATGGTGGCGTTGATGCGCGCGCTCGGGCTCAGCCACACCTACATGGCGGGCGGCTATCTGACCGGCGGCGGCGGGCCGCCGCTGCTCTCGGTGGTCGATCCGCCGCCCACCGCCTACAAGCACACCACCCCGGCCGAGATGGCCACGCTGGCGACCCTGATCGTGAACGCCGCCGCCGGGAGCGGGCCGCTGCTGCGCCACGGCATCTCGCCGCACGAGGCGCGCGAGCTGCTCTACCTGATGGTGCACGCGGAGGATCCGGGGCTGGTGCCGGCCGGCGCCGGTGGCCTGCCGGTGGCGCACAAGATCGGGTGGCTGGATGACACGGACAACGATGTCGCGATCGTCTTCACCTACCGCGGGCCGGTGGTGATCGCGATCTACAGCGTCGGTGTGCAGGACGGCACGGCGCAGGCCTTCGGTGTTGCTGCAACAGGCGCGATCCTGGCGGCGGCACGCACCTGAGGCGGATCAGCCGATCACGAGCCGGCGCACGAGGGGCACCGACGCGAGCAGCCCGCCCCAGGCCGGAGAGATGGCCGGCCGGATGACCTGGGGCAGCCGGCGGCGGGCATGGCCCGGCTTCACGACCTGCTCGTACCACGCATCCTGTGCCGCCACCGCGGCGCCGTAGGCGAACGTCAGCGCCAGCAGCCGCCGGTGCCAGCGACCGCTTCGTCGTCGCGAGAGCAGCAGCGCATCGAGCGCCAGCAACACGCCATCCAGGCCCTCGTGGTGTCCGACGTGCACGCGCTCGACGCCGGGCTCGCCGCGCGTGGGGCTGCGCATGCCGCGGGTCTGGAGGCCGAGACCGGCCAGCAGCCACGGCGCCGAGACGGCGATCAGCGGGGCGGCAACCAGCAGTCGCCGTAGATCGCCGCCCTCGCTGCGCGCGGATTGGCGCTCGCCGGCCGCGCAGGCAAGTGCGACGCCGATCAGCGCGGGCGCGTTTCGCCAGTGGGCGTCGAGGTCGCCCTCGTCCACGACTCCAGGCACTGCCACCGTCGCGCACAGCGGCAGCGCGAGCACGGCGGCCGTGCGCCGCCGGGAATGGGGCAGGGTGGCGATCGCGGCGATTGCCGTGGGGTAGTTCGCGAACACCGTCGCCCGCGACCAGCCCCCGCGCTGCGAGCGGTACAGCCGTTGAGAAGGAGTGCGCGAGTGCGTCCAGACGATCATGCCGGCGACCGCGCCGTGCAGAGCCCACACCGCTCGACGCTCGGCGCTCATGGGGCGATGGTACAGTCGCGCCATGACCCCGTGCGTGCTCGTCACCGGTGCCCACGGCTGCATCGGGGCGTGGGTCGTGCGCGAGCTTGTGGAGCGCGGCGAGCGGGTGGTGACACTCGACCAGGGGTCGGACGCGAGCCGGCTGCGACTGGTGCTCGACCCGGGACCGGTCGCGGCGCTCGACCACGAGATGGCCGATATCACCGATCTGGAGGCGTTCGAGCGGGTGCTCGACGCGCACCGGATCAGCCACGTGATCCACCTGGCCGCGCTTCAGGTCCCGTTCTGCCGCGCCGATCCGCCGCTGGGCGCCCGGGTGAACGTGGTCGGGACGGTGAACCTGTTCGAGGCAGCACGGAGCCGGCGCGATCGGATCGAGATGATCGTCTATGCCTCGTCGATCGCGGCCTACGACGCCGTGGAGGCCGGCGGCGTGGCCGAGATGAGCGCGATGCCGGGCACGATCTACGGCGTTTACAAGCGAGCAAACGAGGGCACTGCCCAGGTCTACCACCAGGATCACGGCGTTGCGAGCGTGGGGTTGCGACCGCACACGGTGTTCGGCCCGGGCCGCGACCAGGGCCTGACGTCTGCGCCCACGATGGCGATGCTGGCCGCGGCCGCCGGCCGTCCGTACCGGATCGGCTACGGCGGCGTGTCGCAGTTTCAGTATGCGCCCGACGTGGCGCGCGCCTTCGTGCAGGCCGCCTTCTGCGGACACCGCGGCGCGACCGTGCACAACCTGGCCGGAGAGGCGGTCGAGATGGACGGCGTGGTGGAGGCGATCACAGCGGCCGCCCCGGCGTCGCGCGGCATGATCGAGCACGCCGATCTCGAGCTGCCGTTTCCGGGACGGGTCGATTCCGCCTCCCTGCTCGAGGTGGTGGGAGCGGTGGAGGAGACGCCTTTCGACCAGGCGGTCGCGGACGCCATCTCCCGCTTCCGCGAGCTGAGCAGCGACGGCCGCATCCCACCCGAGCGCATCGAGCAACTGCTGGCCTGACCAGGGAGATGTCACGATTTCCCCCCAACCGCCGTTCCAACTATTGGAGTCAAACACTCCCCGCGCGGGATTCACGCGCTCGTGACCGAATCGTGACGAATTGCCCCGACGGTTGAGCCAAACTCCCCCCGCGCCCAATTATTGGAGTCAAACACTCATGAGGTGGCTGGGAGCGAATTGTTGCGCGGGCGTTGCGGAATCAGCGGTGGCGCTGGCGCTGGAACCAGAGCAGATGCACCGCCAGCGCGCTTGCCAGAACCACTGCCCAGGCCACGCTGAGCGACGGCGTCAGCACGCTTGGGATCTTCGTGTCCACCCAGCCCCGCTTCACCACCTGCTCGTTCCAGCCGTCATTGGCGGACACCGTCACCCCGTAGCAGAGCAGCAGCGAGAGGTACAGCGAGAGTACGGCCGGCATCCGCCGGGCGGAGAGCACCAGCGCCGTCACCGCCAGCATCGCCCCGAACAGTCCCTCGTGCAGACCCAGGTGCACCGATGCCAGGTGCGGCTCGCCCGGCGTCGGCTGCCGTGCGCGGATCACGTCGCCCAGCAGCGGCAGATCCTGCGCGTAGAGGCCCAGTGCGGCGATCACCCACGGCAGCGACCACACCGCAAGCAGCCCGATCAGCACCACCCGCAGCGAACCGAGCGGCACCCGCCGGCGCTGCGGAGGAGACCACCACGTCAGCCACACCGCCAGCGCCACTCCCGCCACGGCGGGCGCGTTCGCCCAGGTCGCGGTCAGGTCGTCCTGGCTGACAACGCCGGGAGCGGCCACCACGGCGCAGAGCGCGATCGCCAGCCACGCCAGCCGTCCGCGGGCGACCGCGCCCACCAGCGCGATCGCTCCCAGGGCGACCGGGTAGTTCGCATACGTGACCAGCCGTGACCCCGCCCCCGACCATCCCGTGTCCGCGAAATGGTAGGTCGAGCCGGGCGGAAGGCGCCAGTAGGTGATCAGCGTCGCGACCGCCACAGCGCCGTACATCAGCCAGATAGCCCGTACCCTCACGGCCCAACACTACAATGGCCGCCGATGGCCGACCCCGGCAGAGACGTTTTGGAGCGGCGCAGCCGGCACGAGCCGGCGGCGGTCGAACCCGACCTGTTCGCGCGCTGGGAGTCGGCCGGCCTGTTTCGAGCCGACCCGCACTCCGGCCGCCAGTCCTACGTGATCGGGCTGCCGCCGCCGAACGTCACCGGTGAGCTGCACATGGGGCACGCCCTGAACGGCTC
>JAWVEC010000058.1:0-3138 GCA_033856975.1 Gaiellales bacterium | reverse complement strand
CGACGGCCGGCCACGGAGCTGGTCAGCACGAAGTGGCCCGTGCCCCGCTCGAGCAGATGCGGAAGCGTCGCCCGGATGGTCAACGCGACGCCGAGCACGTTGGTCAGCACCATCGACCGCCAGTGCTCGACCGTCTCCTCCAGGAAGCCGCGGCTGGCACCGAAGCCGGCGTTGGCAAACACGACATCGATGCGCCCGAACCGCTCGAGGGCGGCCATCGCCAGCCGTTGCACGTCGTCCCACTCCGTCACGTCACAGCGCTGCGCGAGCGCGTGGCCGTCGCCGCCCAGCTCGGTGGCCAGCTGCTCGAGCCGGTTTTGGCTGCGCGCGGCGATCACGACCCTGTATCCGGCCGCGACGGCCTGGCGGGCGGTGGCGGCGCCGATCCCGCTGGAGGCGCCGGTGACGAGCATCACGGGACTCTCGTCCATGACGGCAGCCTACCCCGCCCCTCGCGATGGGGAAAGCCCGCAGGCGGGTGCGGGATAGCGCCACCCAAGGCTCGGTGTCAACCCGGACGCCGCCGATGGCGGTCGCGCCGACCATAAGGAGCATGAACGCGAATCTGAATCATCGAAAGGACACCATGAAGCGTGCCGTACTGATCCCCGTTATCCTCGGCGCCGCCCTGCTGACCGGCTGTGGCAGCTCGTCGAGCTCACATCCCGCCATGGACCCCAACATGAAGATGGGCGGCTCTGACGGAGCCAAGGCGGCCTCGCTGGTTATCGAGCACGCGACGGCCGGGTGCCACAACTGGTCGCTCAACGGCGCGCCGATGGCGCCCCACCAGGTGGCGCGGCTCCAGCACGGCAACGGCATCACGATCACCGACAACGACGTCATGCCGCACACGCTGGTGCAGCTGGCCGGCCCGACCGCCACCATGGCGAGCGTCGACATGGCCTCGGCCGGCGCCCAGTCAACCGTGACGTTCCCAACCGCCGGCGTCTACAAGTTCAGCACCAAGGCCGGCGAGGACTACACCAGCGGCATCGTCACCACCGGCGACGACCACGTGCTGACGCTGACCGTCTACGTGTCCTGAGCTCGACGAGATCGCGAACAATCAAGAGAGCCCGCCCACCGGCGGGCTCTTCGCGTTCCTGAGAGTGCCGGCGTGAGATAGTCACCTGATGACAGATCACGCCGCCCTGGCCGAGCGCATCCACGGAATCCTGGTGCGTGCCGGCATCGGTTTCACCCCCTCGAACGATGGGCTCGAGTTCTTCGTGCCGATCCGAAACGGCAGCGCGGCGGTGATGGTGCGGCCGGAGGCGTTCGGTGATGAGCCGGTCGTCTTCCTGCACTCACCGATCCTGCAGGGCGTGCCGTTTGACGAGGCCGGGGCACGTGCGCTGGCGGCCGTCAACCTGCGCAACTGCGGCCTGATCTTCGGCCGGCTCTGCTACTACGAGGAGGAGGGCGTGATCGCCTTCGAGTACGCGATGCTGGCCGGCCAGCTGCAGTCCGACGAGTTCGTGCGGGCGCTCCAGATCATCGCCGCGCACGCCGACACGCTGGATGACGACCTGCGCCGCGAGCTCGGCACCGGCCAGACGGCGCGCGATGTGTGGGGACGGCCGGAGGACGCGGCCTAGATCTACTAGACGCGGCCGGCCAACCCGCGCTGGCCGAGCGCCGGGTTCGAGCTGACCAGCACCCGGCGTCCCGGCCGCCGGCGGCGCGCGGTCAGATCGCCGCGCATCAGCAGCCGGCGCGTCCGCTCGGCGGCCAGCGCTGCGCAGTCGACCACCACCACCGACTCACCGGCCGCCAGTTTGACCTGCGCCGCGACGGCGCTGGCGTGCGGACAGCCAAGCGCGATCGCGTCGACGCCGGCGGCGGTCAGCCGCGACACCTCGGCCACGACCAGGCCGCGCGTGTCGAGACCGCCCTCAACCGCCTCGCGCAGGCCCTCGACAGCCCCCCAGGTCACCAGGCCGCCGGCCCGCTCGTACTTCAGCGAGCGCGCCAGCTGGGCGCCGCGCAGGCAGCTGTCGCCGGTCAGGAGGGCCACCCGGCCGAGGCCGGATCGGGCGCTGGCCTGAGCGATGATGCCCTCGATGCCGATCACCGGCAGCGGCGCCAGCCGCGCGCGCAGCAGCTCCAGCACGTCCGCGCAACCCTGAGCGCTCGCCAGCACCAGCAGCTTGGGTGCCCGCTCGGCCACGAGCTCGTCGGCCAGCCGAGTGATGCGGTCGCGGACGACGGTGGCGCGGCGCCTGGCATACGGCGCATAGGCATGGTCGGCCAGCAACACCACGTCCTCCTTGGGTAGCGCCCGGCTGATCGCGTCGCAGACCGACAGCCCGCCGAATCCCGACGCGAGCACGGCGATGGGAGATTCGATCATGGACACAGCCCGGATTGTGTCACGGCCCGCCACCACCGCGCGTGGCTGCGGTCAGCTGCGCGGGCGCGTCTTGGATGGGTCGTAGATCGGGTACTCGGCCACCAGTGCCGGGACCAGCCGGCCGTCGGCCAGTGCGACCTCGACCTGCGTCCCCAGCTCGGTCAGCTGCGGCTCGATGCAGGCGATCGCGATCAGCTTGTCGACGGTCGGCGAGCGCCCGGCCGAGGGCGACGTCAGCTTGCCGACTCCGCGCCCGTTGGAGTACACCGGGGTGTTGTAATCGGGTGCGTCCTCGCCCGCGATCACCAGCGTCACCATCCGATGCGTGATGCCGGCCTCCAGCTCGGCCGCCAGCGCGGCCTTGCCGTGGAAGTCGGCCTTGTCGAGCTTGACCATGCGATCGAGGTTGACGTGGAAGGGCGAGGTGACGCCTGGGAAGTAGTCGTAGCCGAGGAAGATCAGCCCGGCCTCGATGCGCAGGCTCTCGACCGCGGCCAGGCCGTAGGGTCGGATGCCGATGGCGGCGCCCTGATCGAGCAGCCCCTGCCACACTCGCTCGGCATCGGCCGTGGGCACGTACACCTCATAGCCCAGCTCGCCCGAGTAGCCGGTGCGCGCCAGCCAGCAGCCGTTCACGCCGCAGATCGTGACCGGCTCCGGGATGAAGCGGAAGTAGCGCAGCCCCTCGACGTCGGCGTCGGTGCAAGCGGCCAGCAGCTCGCGCGATCGCGGGCCCTGCACCTGCAGGTGGGGCATGTCGAGCGTGGCATCCACGATCTCGA
>JAWVEC010000057.1:0-16754 GCA_033856975.1 Gaiellales bacterium | reverse complement strand
ATGCGGCCGGCCACCGGACTGCCCTTGACGGCGCAGGCAAACGCCGGGCTGCCGCAGGGCGTCGAGGGCCGCATCCACTACCCCAACGCGACGCCCGAGTACTTCGGCGAGTTCGCCTCCCACGCGCTGGCGCTGGGCGCGGTCGTGATCGGCGGCTGCTGTGGAACGACACCCGTGCACGTGGCCGCGATCCGCGAGGCCGTGTCGGAGCGCCGCTCACCGGCCGTCTCGATCGGGCTGGTCGAGACGGAGCTGCCCACCGTGCAGGGTGCGCAGGCCGAGGAGACCGTGCTGCAGGGCAAGCTGCGGCGCGGCGAGCACGTGCTCTCGGTCGAGCTGGATCCGCCCAAGGGTGCCAACGTCGAGCGCATGATCGCCTCGGCCAAGGCGCTGGCGGCGTCCGGGCGGGTCGACCTGTTCGACGTCAATGACAACCCGCTGGCGCGGGCGCGCATGAACGCGATCATCGCCTCAGCGCTGATCGAGCAGCAGACCGGCCTCGAGACGATCCCGCACCTGACGCCGCGCGACCAGACGATCCGCGGCCTGGAGTCGGTGCTGCTGGGCGCGCACGCGGTGGGCATTCGAAACGTGCTGGCCGTGACCGGCGATCCGCCGCCACCGGGCGATCGGGGCGGCTCGGACGGCGTCTATCAGGTGGACGCGATCGGGCTGACCGAGGTGATCGCGGCCCTCAACCGCGGCGTCGACTACTCGGGCAAGGCGATCGACGCGCCAACCGCGTTTCACATCGGCGTCGCCGTCAACCCGGCCGCCGATGATCTGGAGGGCGAGATCGGCCGCTTCTACGCCAAGATCGAGGCCGGCGCCCAGTTCGCGATGACGCAGGTGCTGTTCGACGTGGCCACCTTCGAGCACTTCCTGGCCGAGATCGGCGGCAGCTCGCCGCTGCCGCTGCTGGTGGGCGTGTGGCCGGTTCGCAGCTACGCGCTGGCGCTGCGGCTGCACAACGAGGTGCCGGGCATCCGCATCACCGAGCCGGTGCTGGCGAGGCTGGAGCGGGCCGGAGCGGCCGCAGACCGCGAGGGGCTGGCGATTGCGCGAGAGCTGCTGGACGCGTTCGCCGACCTGGCGGCGGGCGCGTACCTGGTGCCACCGTTCAAGGAGCCAGAGGCCGTGCTCGAGCTGCTCGGCTGAGCACGGCCCCCATCGAGGTTCGTGTTACCTGCGCGACAGCAGCAGGAGTGCGATCTGGTAGACACCGACCAGGGCCGCGACCAGGTAGGTCGCCGCCGCCGCCGTCAGCACCTTGCGTGCGACGGGAACTTCAGCCGGGGTGAGGATGCCCTGTGCGGTCATCATCTGCATCGCGCGGCGGCTGGCGCCGAACTCGACCGGAAGCGTGACCAGGCCGAACGCGACCACGGCCGAAAACAGCGCCACCGCGACCCAGAACAGGCCGGCGATGCCGGTGAACAAGCCGGCGAGGAGGACGTAGAACCAGGCATTGGAGGCAAACCCGACCACTGGCACGATCGCCGAGCGCAGGCGGAACGAGGCGTCCCGCTTCGCGTCCTGGAATGCGTGGCCAGTCTCGTGCGCTGCCACTGCGACAGCCGCCACGGAGTCGGAGTTGGCAACCGGCTCCGAGAGCCGCATCACCTTCGCGCGCGGATCGTAGTGGTCAGTGAGTCGCCCGCTGATCTGCTCGACGCCAACCTGCAGGCCGCCCGAGTCGAGCAGCCGCCGGCAGACCTCGGTGCCGGTCAGGCCGGACGCGGTGCGGATCTTGGACGCCTCGTTGAATGTTCGCGCCACCCACTGCTGGGCGAGCAGGCCAACGAGCATGGGCGGGATGGCAAACAGCAGGTAGAAGGTCAGATTCATGTCGGTGCGCCCCTCCTTCGGGCGTGACGACTGAAGGTTTTCTCCACTAAGAGTACCGTCTTTCGCGTCAGCGTCAGCGATCTTCGAACCAATCGCTAATCTTCCTTCCATGGCTGAGATTCGCGAAATCGAGGAGCTGCTGCGGGTGGCGCTGCCCGGCTCGGAGGTGTCGGTGCAGGACATGTCCGGCGGCGACCATCTGTACGCCCATGTGCGCGCGCCGCAGTTTGCCGGCATGCCGCTTTTGGAGCAGCACAGGCTGGTCAACTCCGCGGTCGCCCATCTGCTGGGTCCCGGCCTTCCCATCCACGCGCTCAAGATCAAGACGGAGGTAGTGCAGTGATCGTCACCGAGCAGCAGATCGAGCAGGAGATACTCGATTCCATCGCCCAGAACCGCGTCATGCTGTTCATGAAGGGCACCCCCGATATGCCGCGCTGTGGCTTCTCGGCCCAGACCGTGGCCTGCCTGCGCGATGCCGGCGCCGAGTTCGCCGCGATGGACATCCTGCCCGACCCGCGCATCCGCCAGGCGCTTTCGGCTCGCTCCGGCTGGCCCACCATTCCTCAGCTGTTCATCAATGGCGAGTTGGTCGGCGGCTGTGACATCGTCACCGAGCTGCACGAGAGCGGCCAGCTGCGCGAGCTGGTCAAGGCCGCTGCCTAAGCCGACGGCCTGCGTGGTCGGTGCGGGTGTGATCGGCCTCTCGGCCGCACGCGCGCTGCGCGAGGACGGCTTCGCGGTCACCGTCTACGAGCAGCACCGGGTCGGAACCGCCCTTGGCAGCTCGCCCGGGCGCTCGCGCATCTACCGCACCAGCTACCGGCGGGCAGGCTACTGCCGGCTGGCGCGGCGCGCGATCGAGGAGTGGCGGCGGCTCGACCCGTCGCTGCTGGTCGAGAACGGGCTGATGGAGCACGGCCGCGGCGTCGAGCGCCACGCCGAGACGCTCGCGGCCTGCGACGAGCAGTTCGAGTGGCTGGAGCCGAAAGAGGCGCAGCGGCTCTTCCCCGAGGCCCGATTCCACGAGCCGGTGCTGTGGACACGCGAGGCTGGAGCGATCCTGGCCGACGCGGCGCTGGCACGACTGCGTGAGGGTCTCGACGTGATCGAGGGCACGCGGATCGATGACCCCTCGGCGCTTGAGGCCGACGTGATCGTTGTCTGTCCCGGCGCGTGGCTCGGCGACCTGTACGATCTGCCGGTGCATGCCCAGATAGAGCAGGTCTGCTTCTTCAGCGGCGCCCCCGACACGCGGCCGTCGCTGATCGACCACGGTGGCGAGGACGGACGCTTCTGGTACGGCCTCGTCTCGCCCGGCGTCGGCTACAAGGTCGCCCAGGACGGCTCCCGCAAGGGCGCGTTCGATCCCGATCAGCCTACGCGGCCGGTGCTGGACGCCCTCATCGACGAGCTGCGCCGGCACGTCGGTGAGGTGCTGCCGGGACTCGACCCCATGCCCGTGCACCAGGAGGCCTGCCTGTACACGATGACGCCCGACGAGGACTTCATCCTCGACACAATCGACGGTGTCGTCGTCTGTGGAGGCGACAGCGGTCACGCCTTCAAGTTCGCGCCGCTGCTGGGGCGCTTCTGCGCCGACCTGGCGCAGGGCCGCGCGCTGCCCGAGGAGTGCGACGCCTTCCGGATCGCCCGCTTCTCGGAGGGGTCGGCATGACCGGCATCATCGCCGGCGGTGGGCTGCCCGAGGGCAAGGGCTGGCGGCGCTGGCTGGCGATGCTGCGACAGATGCTGTTCCCCGGACGCGGAGGCAAGATGTGAGGGACGCGACTGCGATCGCCGAGGCGGTGCGGAGCGGCGAGGTCTCGGCCGTCGAGCTGACGCGCGAGCATCTCGCACGGGCCGAGGCCGACCAGCTCGGGGCAGTCTGGCTGGTCAGCGAGGGGCGGGCGCTGGAGGAGGCGGCGGCGGTGGATGCGGCGCTGGCCGCCGGACAGGACGCCGGACCGCTGGCGGGCGTTCCCGTGGGCTGGAAGGACCTGATCGACACCGGCGGCATCCGCACCACCTACGGCAGCGCGATCTACCGCGATCACGTGCCGGGCCGCGACGCCGAGGTGGTCGCGCGGCTGGCCGCGGCTGGGGCGATCTGCATCGGCAAGCTCGCCACCCACGAGCTGGCCTGGGGCACGACCAGCGACAACCCGCACTTCGGCACCTGCCGCAATCCGCACGACCCGACGCGGATGCCGGGCGGATCCAGCGGTGGCTCCGGCGCCGCCGTGGCGGCGGGCATCGTCGCGCTCGCCCCCGGCACCGACACCGGCGGCTCGATCCGCTGCCCGGCCTCGGTCTGCGGCATCGTCGGCCTTAAGCCGACCTTCGGCCGCGTCAGCCTGGCCGGTATCCACCCGCTCTGTCCCAGCCTCGATCACTGCGGCCCGATGGCGCGGTCGGTGCGCGACTGTGCGCTCGCACTGGAGCTGATGGCGGGCGCCTCGCCGCGCGATCCGCGCACGCCGGCGGTGCCGGCCGAGCGCTATCGCGATGCGCTCGGCCGGGGCGTGGCCGGCATGACCGTGGGCGTGGCCGAGCGGTACTTCTTCGAGCACACCGATCCCGAGCTGACCGCGATCGTTCGCGCCGCCGTCCAGGCCCTGGCCGATGCCGGCGCGCGGCTGGTCGAGATCGACATGCACTGGCCGGTCGCGGATGCCGGCCCGGCCAGCTTCTACCTGGCCGAGGAGATGGGCGTGATGGCCCCCCATTGGCCGGCCCGGAGCGCCGACATGGGCCGTGACGTCGTGTCCGAGCTGGAGCGGGGCGACCGGCTGTTGCTGCGCGATGCGGGGCAGGCGCAGCTGGCGCGGCTGGGCTATCAGGAGCGGATGCTGGAGCAGCTCTCCGCCGAGGGCGTCGATCTGGTCGTCTCTCCGACCCAACCCTGCCCGCCGCCCGTGATCGGAACCCGCCGGGTGCCGTTTGCCGGCAACCCGGAGGAGGACGTGACCAGCGTGATGTGCGGTCTCACCGACGTCTTCAACGTGCTCGGCTGGCCGGCGATCACGGTGCCGTGCGGCAGCGATTCGCTGGGGCTACCGGTCGGATGCCAGATCGCAGCGGCACCGTGGCGCGAGTCGGACTGCCTGGCCGCGGCCGAGGTGGTGGAGGCAGCGGGTCTGTTCTAGATGATGGCGTCGGCGGCGAGCCCGGCCGTCACGCCGCAGGGGCCGCCCCGGCGAAGCGTCATCGTGCGCGCGGCGGGCTCGACCGTCACCGTCGCCAGCGTCTGCCAGCGATCGCCGAACGCGGCGCCCACGGCGGGATGGCAGCAGATTGCTCCCGCACCGCCGCGATGGCTTCGCAGAGAGGCCAGGATGGCGTCCTCGTCGATCAGGCCCGGGGGCAGCGACGCCATCGCCCGGTCGGCATGATCGAGACGCAGCACCGAGTCGGGCGCCTCTCGCACCATCGTGTCGGCGAGGCGGCCGGGCTCAGCCAGGAAGTGGTTGGTGTGGGTCAGCACGCCGGCCTGGTTCGGCGTCACGAAGCCTGGTCCGGCAGGTGACAGCTCGACCGTGCAGACGGCGCCGCCGTCCTCGTCGTCCGCCACCACCGTGGCGGCGCTGGACGCCGATACCTGGGCGGTCGACAGGATCGCGAGCGCCTGCGCGCCGTCGACCGCGGTATCGAGCACGCTGCGTGTGAGCACGTGCACCGGCACCCCGATCGGAGGGCCATCGTCGCGGTGGCCAAGGATGTTCAGCAACACGGCCACGCCAGCGCTTGAGACGCCGAGCTTGCCGACGATGCCGGCCTCGGTCATCGTCTCCACCCGGTGCCCGGATGCATGGTCGATCGTCCAGCGCATCCAGCTGTCCGCCAGATCGTCGTGCCAGTCCCAGGTCTGCACGCCGATCGGCGTTCCGCCGCGGGTGGCGGTTCCCAGGCAGGCGATGGTCGAGCATTCGCCCCGGCCCGCGCGCAGCACCTCGGTGCGGGCGTTGAGCGCCCCGATCAGCTCTGGCGCGATGCCGCTGCCCGAGGCGATGCCCTCGATCTCGTCGGCGAGGTCGGGAGCGTACGACCCGATCCGCTCCAGCGCCTCCCCGCCCAGCCGGCTGACGTCATCGGGCTGCAACCCGGCGGCATGGCGAAACAGCCGCAGGTAGACGTCGCACGTGTTCGCGATCCGGTCGGCCTGGGCACGGCCGAGGCCGGCGCCGCGGTCGCCGGCCAGCCGCTCGCTGGAATGGTGTTCGGGGATGCTCATCGCCGACATCGTATCCTTGCGCGATGCGGGCGATGGTCGGTGTCGATGTGGGAGGCACGTTCACGGATGTGGCGGTCGTCCACGACGGCCGTCTGACGACGGCCAAGCTGCCGACCACGGTCGACGACCAGTCGCGTGGCGTCATGGCCGCGATCGAGCTGGCGCTGGAGCGGGCGGGGCTCGTGCCGCGTGACGTAGGCCACCTCGGCCACGGCACCACGGTCGCCACCAACGCGCTGCTCGAGCGTCGCGGCGCGCCCACCGGCTTCGTCACCACACGCGGCTTCGGCGACCTGCTCGAGCTCGCCCGCCAGACTCGGCCCGAGCTGTACCGTCCCTGCGTCGGCCGGCCACGGCCACTGCCCGTCGTCACCGCCGAGGTGGACGAGCGGATGACGCCGAGCGGCGTGCTGCGGCCACTCGATCGCGAGTCGGTCCGACGAGCGGCTCGCCGTCTGCGCCGTGCGGGGGTGCGGTCGGTGGCCGTCTGCCTGCTGCACAGCTATGCCGATCCGGTTCACGAGCGGGAGACGGCGCGGATCCTGCGCCGACAGCTGCCGGGCGTGTTCGTGGTCGCTTCCTGCGAGCTGGCCGGCGAGTATCGCGAGTACGAGCGCGCCTCGACCGTCTCGATCGACGCCTACCTGGGCCCGCTGGTGTCCGGCTACCTCCGTTCCCTGAAAGCGGCGGCCGTCCGGCGCGGGCTGCCGCCGCCGGAGCTGATGCAGTCGAGCGGTGGCCTGGCCGCGGTTGAGGAGGCGGCGGCGCACCCGGCGCGGCTGCTGCTGTCGGGGCCGGCCGGCGGCGTGGCCGCGGTGGTGGGGATGGCCGGCCGCGACGCGATCGCCTTCGATATGGGTGGCACAAGCTGCGACGTCTCGCTGATCAGGGCCGGCAGCGCCGGTCGATCCACGGAGCGCGCGGTGGGAGGGCTGCCGGTGCGGCTGCCGATGCTCGACATCCACACCGTTGGCGCCGGCGGCGGTAGCGTTGCCTGGATCGACGACGGAGGCGCGCTGCGGGTTGGCCCGCGCAGCGCGGGCGCCGAGCCGGGTCCGGCCTGCTACGGCCGCGGCGGTGAGCAGGCGACCGTCACCGACGCGAACCTGGTGCTGGGCAGGCTCGATGCCGGCGTTGCCCTGGCCGGCAGCGTACGGCTGGACGTGGCCGCGGCGCGGGCCGCGCTGAGGCCGCTGGCGGCCGGCTTTCGCAGCCTGCGGGCGACCGCGGAGGGCATCGTGGCCGTGGCCAACCAGGAGATGGTGCGGGCGATCCGGGTCGTCTCGGTCGAGCGCGGGCACGATCCCCGCGAGCTGGAGCTGGTCGCGTTCGGCGGCGCCGGGCCGCTGCACGCGTGTCAGGTGGCCGAGGCGCTGGGCATGCGGCGGGTGCTGGTCCCGGCCGCGGGCGGTGTGCTGTCGGCGCTCGGCATCGCCGTCGGCGAGCGGCGTCGCGACGCCGTGCGGGGCGTGATGCGGCGGCTGGACGAGCTGCGCGCGCCCGAGCTGCGGGGGCTCGTGCCGTGGCCGGAGCGGGAGCGGGGGGCGGTGCGGGAGGCCAGCTGCGACCTGCGCTACGCAGGCCAGGGCTTCGAGCTCGAGCTGCCGCTGGAGCCGGTGCGGACGCTGGCCGCGCGGTTCCACGATCGCCACGCCGAGCGCTACGGCTATGCCGACCGCGGCGCCTCGATCGAGCTGGTCAACCTGCGAGCGGCGCAGGTGGTGGCCGGCGCGCCGCTCGAGCTCGCTCGCGGGCCGCGCACGCCGGCGGTGTCCGGCCCGGCGACCGTTCACCTGGACGGCTCGACGCTATGGCTGGCCGATGGCTGGACGGCGCGCCGACGCGGCGACGGCGCGTGGAGCGTGACGCGGTGATCGACCCCGCAACACTGCGGGTGCTGGCCTCGGCGCTTCGCGGCGTGGCCGACGAGATGGGGGCGGGCCTGATCCGGGCCGCGCACTCGGCCAACATCAAGGAGCGGCGCGACTGCTCGACCGGCGTTTTCGACTGCGACGGCCGCATGATCGCGCAGGCCGAGCACATCCCCGTGCATCTGGGGGCGATGCCCGACGCGGTGGCGGCGGTACGCGAGCTCCAGCCGCAGCCGGGAGACCTGTTCGTGGTCAACGACCCCTTCACCGGCGGCACGCACCTGCCCGACATCACGCTCGTCTCGGTGGTCGACGACCTCGGGCTGCTGGTCTCGCGGGCGCACCACGCCGATGTCGGCGGCATGTCGCCGGGAAGCCTGCCGGCGCTCTCGCGTGAGCTGTACCAGGAGGGCCTGGTGATCCCACCGATGCGGCTGACCGACGAGGTGCTGCGGCTGATGGTGGCCAACATGCGGCGGCCGGCCGAGCGGCTGGCCGACCTGCGGGCACAGACGGCCTGCCATCTGATCGGCGCCGAGCGGCTGCGCGAGCTGGCCGAGCGGCACGGGCGGGTTCGCCTGCTGCGGGGCATGGCCGAGCTCCATGCCTACGCGGAGCGGCGCATGCGAGCCGCGATCGCGCGTCTGCCGGACGGTGTGTACGAGGCGCGGGACGTCGTCGAGGGCGGCGGTACGGATGATGGCGACGTCGTGATCCGGGCGACGGTGAGCGTCCGGGGCGATCGGATCGAGGTCGACTTCGCGGGGACGGCGGATCAGGTTGCCGGCAACCTCAACTGCCCGCTGTCGGTGACGCGATCGGCTGTCTACTACGTCGTCCGCACGCTGTGTGCGCCCGACCTGGAGGCCAGCGGGGGCGCCTTCGTGCCGGTCTCGGTGACGGCTCCCGAAGGCTGCCTGGTCAACGCTCGCTTCCCCGCCGCTGTGGTCGCGGGCAACACCGAGACGTCGAGCCGGATCGTGGATGTGGTGATGGCCGCGTTCGGTCGGGCCGTGGACGTACCGGCGATGGGACAGGGCACGATGAACAACCTGGTGGTGGGCAACGAGCGGTTCACGTACTACGAGACGCTGGCCGGTGGCCAGGGCGCCTGCGCCGACGCCGATGGGCCGAGCGCCGTGCACGTGGCGATGTCGAACACGCTCAACACGCCGATCGAGGTGCTGGAACGCGAGTACCCGCTACGGGTCGAGCGCTACGCGCTGCGGCGCGGCAGCGGCGGCGCCGGCCGGCACCGGGGTGGGGATGGCGTGGTGCGGGCGGTGTGCGCACTTGAGGACTGCCGGCTCTCGATCGTCACCGAGCGCCGCCGCCATCCGCCACGCGGCGCCGCCGGCGGCGAGGACGGCGCGCCGGGCGAGAACCGCCTCAACGGCCGTCGGATCGCCGCCAAGCTCAGCCTCGAACTGCATGCCGGCGACGTGATCGAGCTGCGCACGCCCGGCGGCGGCGGCCACGGCCCACCACCCGCCTGAACGTCACAGCCGCGCAACAATTCGCTCCCAGCCACCTGCTGAGTGTTTGACTCCAATAATTGGCCCGCGGGGACGATCCGCTCAACCATCCGGCGAAACCGCAACGATCCGGTCACGAGAGCGTCAATCCCACACGGGGAGTGTTTGACTCCAATAATCGACGTGGCGGTGTTGCGTGATTGGTGCGGTTTGCGGATTCGGCGCGGGGATGTGTGTCGGGTCTGTGCCGGCGGCTGTGGCAGTTCGATCAGTAGGCCTGGGCCCAGGTCGCCTTCTCGGTGGCCGGACGTCCGCAAACGGCGCACTCGCCGCCCGGCTCGGGCACGAGCGTCAAGCAACGGATCGTTGCTGACGTCGCCGACTTGACCTCGGCCTCGCAGTCCGCCTCGCCGCACCATTGCGTCACGGCGAAGCCCAGCCCGGCGGTGAGGAACTCGAGTAGCTCTGGACGCTTGTCCAGCCGCAGGGTGTTGGCATCTCGAAACGACATCGCGTCCTCCAGCAGGCTGCGCTGGATGTCGGCCAGAAGCTCGTCGATACGCATCGCGGCACCGTCCAGCGACACCTGCTCCCGAGCGCGGGTGTCGCGGCGGACAACGGTGACCGTGTTCGCCGCCAGGTCGCGCGCCCCCAGCTCGAAACGAACCGGAACGCCCTTCACCTCCCACTCGAAGAACTTCGCCCCAGGGCGGATTTGCTCGCGATCATCCAGCTTGACCCGCACGCCGCATGCGCGGATCTCCGACGCAAGCAACGACGCCGCTTCGAGAACGGCCGTCTCCCCCTCCCCGGAGCGAGAGATCGGGATGATGACCACCTGATGGGGCGCGACAAGCGGTGGCAGCCGCAGCCCGCGCTCATCGCCGTGGGTCATGATCAGGCCGCCGACCAGCCGCGAGCTGGCACCCCACGAGGTCGCGAACGGATGGTGCTGCGCGCCGTCGCGTCCCGTGTGGGCGACGCCGAAGGCGCGCGCGAACTCGTCTCCGAGATAGTGCGAGGTGGCCGCCTGCAGTGCCTTTCGATCGCGCATCATCGCCTCCGTTGTAAACGTCTCGACCGCGCCGGGGAAGCGCTCGCCGGCGCTCTTTCGGCCATGCAGGACCGGCATCGCCAGGACGCGCTGCTGCGTATCGACATACACCTCGTGCAGGATCGTCAGGCACTCGGCGATCGCCTGCTCGGCGGTCTCATGCGCGGTGTGGCCCTCTTGCCAGAGGAACTCGGTCGTTCGCAGAAACAGCCGTGGCCGCAGCTCCCAGCGAACGACGTTCGCCCACTGGTTGTGGAGCAGGGGCAGATCGCGGTACGACTGGATCCAGCGCGCGTACGTGCTCCAGACCGCCGCCTCCGATGTGGGCCGGATCGCCAGCGGCTCCTCAAGCTTTGCGCCTCCCGCCTCGGTCACGACCGCCACCTCGGGCGAGAATCCCTCGACCAGGTCGGCCTCCCGTGCCAGCAGCGACATCGGCATCAGCAGCGGGAAGTAGAGATTCTCGTGCCCCGTGGCCTTGATGCGATCGTCGAGCGCTCGCTGGAGCAGCTCCCATATCGCGTATCCGTAGGGCTTGATCACCATCGAGCCGCGCACGCTCGAGTGCTCGGCCAGGTCGGCGCGGCGCACAACCTCGGCGTACCAGGCGGGGAAATCGGTCGATTGCGAGGGAAGATCGGACATATGGCATCCAGTGGTCGGCGGTTGACGAAGAGACGGGTTCGTCACGGCGTTCCGGGCGTGGCGCCGGGAACGCCTACGCCGGGATGCGCGGCAGGGTCGAGCCGACGGGGCCGCGAGTGCGGGTGGTGTCGAGTCGATCCAGCATGAACAAAGGTTATCAGCACTTCCGGGTCACCGGCTGACGCGGCCACCGGTACACTCGGGCGATGTCCACGGTCGCCCCGCCGGTCCGGAAGACGAGGCCGCGCAGCACCGGGCCTGGCAGCGGCAGCGACCGCCCCTGGCTGGTGATCGTCAAGAACGACAGCCACAACACCTTCGACGGCGTCGCCTTCGCGCTCGCCAGCACAATCCCGGGCGTCACCTTCGAGGGCGGCATGACGCTCGCCAACCGCATCCACACCGCCGGCCAGGCGATCGTCTGGCGCGGCCAGCTCGAGCAGGCCGAGCTGTACCACGAGCAGCTGGGGGGCCACGGTCTCACGATGGCTCCGCTGTCCCAAGGGGGGTAGCGAAGCGTCGTGCTGGCCGCCACCTTCCACCCCTGGAGCCTCGAGCCCGACCCGGAGTGGATCGTCGCGCTGGTGCTGTTCGCAGCCTCGTACCTGTGGGCCGCCTCCGTCTTCGGCGCCAGTCTCCGGCGGCGGCTGTCCTTCGTGGCCGGCGTTTTGCTGGTGGCGGCGGCACTGCTCTCGCCGATCGAGCACGTCGCGCTTCACTCGATGCTCTCGTTCCACCTGCTCCAGAACGTGATGCTGGCCGACTGGGCTCCACCGCTGCTGGTGCTCGGCCTCTCACCCGCGATGGCCGCCGCCGCGCTGCGGCATCGCGCGCTGCGCCTGGCCACCACCCCGGCCGTCGCGCTCGGCTACTGGCTCGCCGTCTGGTATGTCGTCCACGTGCCCGCCGTCTACGGCTACGGCCTTCACCACTACTGGATGCTGGGCGTCGAACACCTCGCATTCCTGTCCGCCGGCACGCTGTTCTGGTGGCCGGTGCTGGTCGAGGGTCGGATGGCGCCGCTGCCGAAGCTGGTCTACCTGGCCGCCGCCTTCTTCATCGCCGCGCCGGTGGCGCTCGCGATCGCACTCTCGGGCAGCACGCTCTACCCCTTCTACGACACCACGCCGCACCTGTTCGGCCGAAGCCCGCTCGACGACCAGCAGCTCGGCGGCATGCTGATGGCCGTCGAGCAGAGCGCGCTCCTGTTCGTCGCCTTCTCGTGGACGTTCTTCCGGCTGCTGTCCGAGGACGAGCAGGCGCCGGAAGCGGTAGGTTCCGTCTAGATGGCTGATCCCATAACCGACCACGAACGGGTCACGGCAGCATGCGTGCAGTTCCGGGCCTCGCGCGACAAGAGTGAGAACATCGCCCGCATGGCCCCGCTGGTGGCCGCGGCGGCCGCGCGGGGCGCGCGGCTGGTGCTGCTGCCGGAGAAGTGGAACGGGATCGCCGACGGCCGCGAGCTGCTGGGCTACGCCGAGTCGCTGGAGCAGGGTGGAGAGACGATCGCTGCGTTGTCCGAGTGGGCGCGGACGCTGGGCATCGACCTGATCTGCGGCTCGATCGCGATCGCTGATGGCGATCGCGTCGGCAACGTCTCGATCGCGTTCACGCGCGACGGCGAGGTCGCGGCCAGCTACACCAAGATCCACCTGTTCGACGTCGAGATCGGCGACAAGGTCTACCGCGAGTCGGACGGCACCGCGCCCGGCTCGGAGCCGGTGCTGGTCGAGATGTCCGGCCTGCCGGTCGGGCTCACGGTGTGCTACGACCTGCGCTTTCCAGAGCTGTACCGGGTGCTCGAGCAGGCCGGCGCGCTGGTGCTGACCGTGCCGTCCGCGTTCACGCTGGTCACCGGCATGGCGCACTGGGAGCCGCTGCTGCGCGCCCGCGCGATCGAGAACCAGGCCTTCGTGCTGGCCGCCGACCAGCACGGCGACCCCGGCGGCTACGGGACGCCGCGGTTTGGCAACAGCATGATCGTCGATCCCTGGGGCACCGTGATCGCCCGCGCCGGCCCGGACGGAGACGGCGTGATCGTGGCCGAGCTCGACCTCGCGGAGCAGCGAAGAACACGCCGGACGCTGCCCGCGCTGACGCACCGGCGGCCCGAGGCGTACGTCTCGCCGGCCGCCCACGAAGCCTCCTGAGCATCCGAGTTCCAGACACTTCCAGCCCTCTTTGCGCGTCATATAGAGGAGGCGCACAGAGTGTGACGAAAAGTGTCAGCGGCGGGCAGGGAGGTCCGCCCCTGAGACATGAGGTCGCTCCGTGAATGCATCTGCAGCCCCCGTGGCACTCGTTCCCGACGTCGTTGCGGCCGTTCCGCCCGCCGTCAGGATGTTCGCCGTCCAGATCCGTTACCCGAACTCCGAGTGGGTGACGCTGGCGCACCTCGCCGACCATCGCGCGGCCGTGCGCCGGGCCGCCACCGCCTACCGCGAGGCCGTCTCGCCGGACGGCGCGCTGCCGACACAGGTCAGGCTGCTGGACGGCTCCTGATCACTCGGCCGTGGGAGGTTCGCCGCCGATCGCGCCCTGCTCGGTCAGGAACGAACGCACCGCGTCCATGAACGGCTTGGGCTGCTCGATGTAGGTCATGTGAGCGGCCTTCTCGATCACCACCAGCCGTGAGCCCGCCACCTCGGCGTGGATCTCCTCAGACCGCGCGACCGTGCAGGTGCGGTCGAACCGGCCCGCGATCACCAGCATCGGCTTGGACACCCAGCGCAGGTGGTCGACCCACTCGAAGCCGCCGTAGCCGTCGGCGGCGAAGTGCGCCAGCACCTCGGGCGAGTACACCGTCTCGTCCTTCTCCACGAATGTGCGGTACGCGTCGCCCATCTCCCAGAAGTGAAACGGCATCTGCGACTCGGCCATCTCGCGCGCCTCGGTCGCGGTGGTGAGGGTCGGCTCGGCAGCCCACGAGCGGCGGATCTGGTCGCGCATGGCGGCCGGCTCGAAGCGCTCGATCTCGCGCTCCACGTCGGCCATCAGCGCCTCGCTGGACGCCGCGCCACTCGAGATCAGATACTGCTCCGCCGTGCCTCGCTCGAGTGCGTGTGACAGCGCGACGATGGCGCCAAAGGAGTGGCCGAACAGCGAGAACCGCTCAAGCCCGAGCGCGCGCGCCAGCCGGTCGACGTCCTGGGCGAACACCTGGATCGTGAGCGACGCCGGATCGACCCGATCCGAGAGACCCTGGCCGCGCATGTCGACGTAGATCAGGCGCAGCCCGGCACCCGACAGCGGATCGAGCCACGGATGCAGCTCGTGGTGGTCGAGACCGGGACCGCCGTGCAGCAGGATCAGTGGATGGCCGCTGCCGACCTCGACGACGTTGAGCGAGACGCCGTCGTCCAGCTCGATCATGCGCGGCTGTGCGTCAGCCATTCATCTTCCGGTACCCGAGCGCGTGCTCGGCCTGCAGCATCTTGTGGATCTGGGTCGTGCCCTCGTAGATGATCGGCGCGCGTGCGTTTCGGAAGTAGCGCTCGACCGGGTACTCGGCCGAGTAGCCGTAGGCGCCGTGCACCTGGATCGCCAGATGGGCGGCGTTGAACGCGCTCTCGGTGGCGTGCCACTTGGCGAGCGAGGTCTCACGCGTGTTCCGCTCTCCCTTGTTCTTCTTCCACGCCGCCTGCATCACCAGCAGCCGGCTGGTCTCATAGCCCAGCACCATGTCGGCGATCATGTCCTGCACCATCTGGTAGCGGCCGATCTGCTGGCCGAAGGTCATGCGCTGGTTGGCGTACTTGACGCTCGCCTCGAGGCAGGCCCGAACCACGCCAACGGCGCCCGCGGCGACCGTGAAGCGGCCCTGGTCGAGCGAGTGCATGGCGATCTTGAACCCCTCGCCCTCCTCGCCGACGCGGTTTGCGGCCGGCACCTGCACGTTGTCGAAGAACAGCTCGCCGGTCGACCCCGCCCACACGCCGAGCTTGTTCTCGATCTTGCGAGCCTCGATGCCGTCCCAGTCCATCTCGATGATAAAGGCGCTGATACCCTTGTGCGCCGCGGCCGGGTCGGTCTTGGCGAACACCAGCCCGTAGTGCGCCTCGGTGGCGTACGAGATCCAGCTCTTCTGGCCGTTCAGCAGGTAGGTGCCGTCGGGCTGCAGGATCGCGGTGGACAGCATCGCCGCGACATCCGAGCCGGCGGCCGGCTCGGTCAGGCCGAAGCAGCCCAGCTTCTCGCCCTTGGCCATCGGCGTCAGGTAGCGCTGCTTCTGATCCTCGCTACCGAACTTGAGCAGCGACAGCGAGTTGAGGCCGACGTGCACCGAGATCAGCGTGCGGAAGGCCGACTCGCCGCGCTCGATCTCCTCGCAGATCAGCGCCTCGGACACGTAGTCGAGGCCGGAGCCGCCGTACTCGGGCGGGACCACCGGCCCCAGCAGCCCCAGCTCCGCCATGCCCTCGATGATGCCCATGTCGAGGTGGTGGTTGATGTCGTTCTCCTGCGCCACCGGGATGATGCGGCGGTCGACGAACTCACGCACCGTCTCCTGGATGGCGAGCTGCTCGTCGGTCAGATCAAAGTTCAAAGCGTGGCTCCTTGAAAGCGTGCGAACCCGGTGATCCTATGCCGTGTCAGGCCACGCGCGCGTCAGCTGGCGAACGGCAGCCGGCCGGGGCGGTCGGGCCGCTTGGAGCCGTACATGGCCAGGTCGGCGGCCCGGAACAGCCGCTCCGGGTCTCCGCCGTGGTCGGGGTAGAGGGCCAGTCCGAAACTGACGGCGATGCCCTTCAGCGGCTCCTGACCGCTCTCGCGGATCGAAACGGAGATCCGCTCGATCACCGCTCGGGCCTCCTCCTCGCCGACCTCGGGCAGGATCAGCGCGAACTCGTCGCCGCCGATCCGAAACACGCCATCGGCCTCCCGCCGCCCCTCCAGCAGCAGGCGGCTGATCGCCTCCAGGGCGCGGTCACCGGCCAGGTGGCCGAGCCGGTCGTTCAGCTCCTTGAACCCGTCCACGTCCCCAAGCACCAGCGCGAACGGCCGCCCGTAGCGGGTCGCACGCGACGTCTCGAGCGCCAGCTGCTTGTTGAACGCGCGGCGGTTGAGCAGACGCGTCAGGGGATCGTGGTCGGCCAGGAAGCGCATCTCCTCGAACTGCGACGCGGAGTCGAGTGCGGTTGTGGCCTGATTCGCGAACACGCGCAGCGCCTGCAGGCGGGCGGGGGAGGGCAGCAGCCGGTCGATCGGATCGTCCGCCCAGATCAGCCCGATCACCTCGCCCGAGCGGTCGTACAGCGGCACCAGCAGCCAGTGATCGTTCCAGGCGTGGGGGCCGCGGCCGTTCAGAGTCGAGCGATAGCCCGAGTGGCGGCGATCGACCCGCGACCGCGCCTCCTCCGAGGTGAGCAGGAAGCAGCCCTCGATCTCGAACTCGGGAGCCAGCAGCGGCGCGAGCTCGGCCATCGACATGCTGCTGTTGATGGCTGAGTCGTTCACGTCCCAGCCGTAGCAGGCGCGCGGACTGAGCCGGCCGGTATCGGGCTCGGGCAGGTCGATCGAGACGCTCTCGAATCCGAGCGCGTTGTGGATGCCGTCGCAGACGGCTTGCAGGATCGCGTCGATGGTGAACGTCTCGGTCAGCTGGGACGAGACGTGCAACAGCT
>JAWVEC010000056.1:0-9501 GCA_033856975.1 Gaiellales bacterium | reverse complement strand
AGCTCGACCCGGTTGTCGGGCGCCAGAACGAGATCGAGCGCGTGATGCAGATCCTCTCGCGCCGCACCAAGAACAACCCGGTGCTGATCGGCGAGCCGGGCGTCGGCAAGACGGCCGTCGTCGAGGGCCTCGCCCAGCGCATCTCCGGAAACCAGGTGCCCGAGCTGCTGAAGGGCAAGCAGATCTACACGCTCGACCTGGCCGCTCTGGTGGCCGGATCGAAGTACCGTGGCGAGTTCGAGGAGCGGCTCAAGAAGGTGATGAAGGAGATCTCGCAGCGCGGCGACATCATCCTGTTCATCGACGAGCTGCACAACCTGGTCGGCGCCGGCGCAGCCGAGGGCGCGATCGACGCGGCCTCGATCCTCAAGCCTGCGCTCGCCCGTGGCGAGCTTCAGACGATCGGCGCCACCACGCTTGACGAGTACCGCAAGTACCTGGAGCGCGACTCCGCCCTGGAACGGCGCTTCCAGCAGATCAAGGTCGAGGAGCCCTCGATCGACGACACCGTGCAGATCCTGCGCGGGCTGCGCGACCGCTACGAGGCGCATCACCGGGTTCGCATCACCGACGAGGCGCTGCAGGCGGCGGCCGAGCTCTCGTCCCGCTACATCCAGGAGCGGCAGCTGCCGGACAAGGCGATCGACCTGATCGACGAGGCCGCGTCGCGGATGCGGATCAAGCTGATGACCGCGCCTCCGGTGCACAAGGAGCTCGACGAGGAGATCGAGACGGTGCGCAAGGAGAAGGAGGCCGCGATCGAGTCACAGGAGTTCGAGAAGGCGGCGAACCTCCGCGACAGCGAGCGCAAGCTGACGCTCAAGAAGCGCGAGATGGAGGACAACTGGAAGTCGTCCGGCGAGGCCGACCAAGCCCAGATCGCCGAGGAGGAGATCGCCGACATCGTCTCGATGTGGACGGGCATCCCGGTGTTCAAGCTGACCGAGGCCGAGTCGCAGAAGCTGATCCGGATGGAGGAGGAGCTGCACAAGCGGGTGATCGGCCAGCACGTGGCGATCGAGGCCGTCTCCAAGGCGATCCGCCGGGCACGCGCCGGCATCAAGGATCCCAAGCGGCCGACCGGCTCGTTCATCTTCCTCGGCCCCTCCGGCGTCGGCAAGACCGAGCTCGCTCGCACGCTGGCCGAGTTCCTGTTCGGCGACGAGGACGCGATGATCCAGGTCGACATGTCCGAATACATGGAGAAGCATGCCGTCTCGCGGCTGGTGGGCTCGCCCCCCGGCTACGTCGGCTATGACGAGGGCGGTCAGCTGACCGAGGCCGTGCGGCGCAAGCCGTACTCCGTGGTGCTGCTGGACGAGATCGAGAAGGCCCACCCGGACGTGTTCAACATCCTCCTGCAGATGCTGGAGGAGGGTCGTCTGACCGACGCGCAGGGCCGCCACGTCGACTTCAAGAACACGATCGTGATCATGACCTCCAACATCGGTGCCGCTTCGATCGCCAAGAACAGCACGCTCGGGTTCGGCGTCGAAGAGGAGGAGACGGGCGTCTCCTACGACGACATGAAAGGCCGCATCATGGGCGAGCTGAAGAAGGTGTTCCGCCCCGAGCTGCTGAACCGCATCGACGAGGTGATCGTCTTCCACAAGCTGTCCAAGGATGAGATCAAGAGCATCGTCGACCAGCTGATGAAGCGGCTGCGCGAGCAGATGAAGGTGCACGAGGTCTCGATCGAGCTGACCGAGTCGGCCAAGGATCTGATGGTGGAACGCGGCTACGACCCGACCATGGGCGCCCGCCCGCTGCGACGAGCGATCCAGCGCTTCATCGAGGATCCGCTGGCCGACTTCGTGCTGGCCCGAAACATCAAGCCCGGCTCGACCGTGCTGGTCGATCATGTGGACGGAGACGACGAGGTCTCGCTGCAGATGATCGAGCCGGTGGACGTGCCGGACGCTCCGCCCGTCGATCTGGTGCCCGCAGAGGGGCCGGCCGACGAGCCCGGTGACGGCGACGAGCCGAGCGGCGACGCGGAGCCCGACGCGGAGTAGCGGCGGCAGACGCGGTGATTGGACGAGGGGGAGCCTTTACCGGCTCCCCCTCGTCGTTTCTCCAGCTCCGGCCATGGGCCGAGTGAGTAGGATCAGCACGCGATGAGCCGCCATTGCGTCAACGCCACGCCAGGAGACGCTCAATGAGCGACGTCGCCGCCCGTATCCGGGCGCACCTGGACGCGCTCTCGCCCAACGACCTGCGCATCGCACACCGCGTGCTCGACCACCCCGCACTGGCGCCGTTCGAGACGGCCGAGTCGCTTGCCGCGAAGGTCGGCGTCAGCAAGGCGGCCGTGGTCAGATTCGCGGTCAGGGTCGGCTACGACGGCTTTGCGCAGCTTCACGAGGCGCTGAGGGACGAGGCCGTCGCAAAGCTCTCGGCCCCTCAGGAGCCGTCTGAGGTGGGCGACGTGATCGATGCGGTGGCCAGTCGCGCTCGCGCCGACCTGGCGGCGATGCGGCTCGGTGTCGACCGCACGCAGTTCGCTGCCGCCGTGGCGCTGCTCAGCAGGGGCAGCGGCAAGATCGGCATCTTCGGCCATCGCAAGTCGGCGGCGCTGGCTGAGTACGCGTACTACCTGCTGAACCCGCTGCTGCCCAACACGTGGCCGATTGCGGCCGGCGAGCCCGGCATCGCCGACCACCTGATCGATCTCGAGCCGCGCGACCGGCTGCTCGCGTTCACGTTTCGACGCTACGCCAAGGTGACGGCCGAGGTGATCCGCAGCTTCAGCGACGCCGGCGCCGCGTCGGTGCTGATCACCGACGACCCGCTGGCGCCCGCCGCCGGCCAGGCCACCCACGTGCTGGTATGCGCGCCGGCCGCGGCGGGCCAGTTCGACACGGCCGCGCCCGGCATCGTGCTGGTGGAGGCGCTGGCCGCCGCGGTCGCCGCTCGCGTGCGCGGCCGCAGCGACCAGCGCCGCGACCTCGCCGAGCGGCTCTGGAAGCAGTTCGGCACGTACTAGCGTGCAACGCGGAACCTGGGGTCTGACCCCGAACGGGGTCTGACCCCTTCCCGGCACACGACCGGGCTACCACTCTGCCTACGCCGCGCGGGCTGTTGCCAGATATCGATGAACCCGCTCGGCCACGGCGCGGCCCTCGGCGATCGCCGTCACGATCAGGTCGGCGCCCCGGACGCAGTCGCCGGCGGCGAACACTCCCGCCGTCGTGGTCGCGCCGTGCTCGGTGGCGATCGTGCCGGTGGCCGTCACGCCGGCGCCGAGCGAGCCGTAGACGGCGTCACGCTCCACGCCGATGAACCCGACCGCGAGCAGCACCAGCTCGGCGGGCAGCGTGAACGGATCGCCGGACGGCCGCCACGCGCCCGTCCCGCCGAACTCCATCGGTACCACCCGCACGCCGGTCACCTCGCCGTCCCGACCCTCGAACGCGATCGGCTCGAGCTGCCAGCGGCGCTCGCCGCCCTCCTCGTGGGCGGCGTAGCTTCGAAGCAGCGACGGCCACTGCGGCCAGCTCGAGAGCGGCTGTCGATGGCGGGGCGGGGTCGGCCCGTGCGCGACCTCGTGCACGGACAGCGCGCCCTCCCGCAGGGCGTTGCCGAGACAATCGGCGCTGGTGTCGCCGCCGCCCAGGATGACCACGTTTCGTCCCTCGGCCGAGACCAGCGCCTGTCCCTGGAGGCCGGCAACGTGGCGGTTGCGGCCGGTCAGGTAGCGCATGGCGGGCTCGATGCCGAGCAGCGAGCGACCGGGCAGATCGACCTCGCGGTGTCGCTGCGCGCCGGTCGCGAGCACCACGGCGTGGTGCTCGGCCCTCAGCTGCGTTGGATCGAGCGCGCGGCCGACGTCGACGCCGGTCTCAAACCGCGTGCCCTCGGCCGCCATCTGGTCGAGCCGGCGATCGATCAGCCCCTTCTCGAGCTTGAAGTCGGGGATTCCGAAGCGCAGCAGCCCGCCCGGACTCGAGTCGCGCTCGAACACCGTCACGGCGTGTCCGGCTCGCGTCAGCTGCTGTGCCGCCGCCAGCCCCGCCGGCCCCGAGCCGATCACCGCCACCCGCCTGCCGGTGGCCGCGCTCGCCGCCCGCGGCCGCACCCAGCCCTCGTCGAAGCCGCGCTCGATGATCGCCATCTCGATCTGCTTGATCGTGACCGGATCGTCGTTCAGCGCCAGCACGCAGGCCTCCTCGCAGGGCGCCGGGCACAGCTTGCCGGTGAACTCCGGGAAGTTGTTCGTCGCGTGCAGCCGGTCGAGCGCTTCGCTCCAGCGTCCCCGCTCGACCAGGTCGTTCCAGTCCGGGATCGCATTGTGCAGCGGACAGCCGTTGTGACAGAAGGGCACCCCGCAGTCCATGCACCGGCGGGCCTGCTCGCGGGCGAGGCCGGGCGCGACCGGCGGGCCGACGTGCAGGTGGTCGCCCAGCCGATCTGCCGCCGGCCGGTAGGGCGCCACGCGCCGCGGGATGGTCAGGAAGCCGCGCGGATCGGTCATGCCACCCTCTGCATGACGGCGGCGCGGCGGACGCCGGTGCGTCGCAGGTCGTGTGGGATCACGATCTGGAACCGCTCGATGATGTCCGCCTGCGCGGCCAGCAGTTCGCCCGCCAGCGGGCTGTCGGTCAGCCGCTGATGTTCCTCGAGCAGCCGGATCAGGGCAACCATGTCGTCCTCCTCAGCGATCGGCTCGACGTCCACCATCGCCAGATTGCAGCGGCTGCGGAAGCCGCCGTCGGTGTCCAGCACGAACGCGATCCCGCCCGACATGCCGGCCGCGAAGTTGCGCCCGGTCCTGCCCAGCACCGCCACCACGCCGCCGGTCATGTACTCGCAGGCGTGGTCGCCGACGCCCTCCACCACCGCCGTTGCGCCGGAGTTGCGGACGCAGAAGCGCTCGCCGGCGTGCCCGCGGAAGAAGGCCCGTCCGCTGGTGGCGCCGTACAGCACCGTGTTTCCGACCACCACGTCCGGCCCCACCCGGCCGTCCGGAGCGCCCGGCGGCCGCACCACCAACCGGCCGCCTGACAGTCCCTTGCCGGCGTAGTCGTTGCACCAGCCCGTCAGCTGAAGCGTCACGCCACGCGGCAGGAAGGCGCCGAAGCTCTGGCCGCCGATGCCCTCCGCCAGCACCGTCACGCTGGCGTCGGAAAGCCCCTCGCGTCCCGCCCGCCGCACGATCTCGCCCGCCAGCATCGCACCCACGCTGCGATCGGTGTTGGCCACTCGGCGCCGGATGACGACCGACCGGTCGCCCGCCAGCGCCGGCTCGGCAGCCTCGATCAGCTCGTGGTCGATCGACTGCTCGAGGCCGTGCTGCTGCGGTTCGCAGCGCCGCCGGGCGGCTCCCTCCCGGCCCAGGGCCGGGGCCAGCAGGGGGCTGAGATCGAGCCGGTCGTCGCGCCCGCCCGCCCGCAGGAGGTCGTTGCGGCCGACCAGCTCGTCGATCGAGACGACGCCCAGCGACGCCATCAGCTCGCGCACCTGCTCGGCGACGAACAGGAAGTAGCGCATGACGTGATCCGGGGTGCCCGTGAACCGGCGCCGCAGCTCCGGATCCTGGGTCGCGATCCCGACCGGGCAGGTGTTGAGGTGGCAGACTCGCATCATCACGCAGCCGGCGGCGACCAGCGGCGCGGTCGAGAAGGCGAACTCCTCCGCGCCCAGCATGGCCGCGATCACCACGTCTCGCCCGGTGCGCAGCCCGCCGTCCACCTGCAGCCGCACGCGGCCGCGGAGCCCGTTCATGACCAGCACCTGGTGTGTCTCAACGATGCCCATCTCCCAGGGCAGGCCGGTCTGCTTGAGCGACGAAAGCGACGCGGCGCCGGTGCCGCCGTCGTGGCCGGAGATCACGATGTGCTCGGCCTTTGCCTTGGCGACGCCCGCGGCGACCGTGCCGACGCCGGCCTCAGCCACCAGCTTGACCGAGATCTCGGCCCGAGGGTTGACCGACTTGAGGTCGTGGATCAGCTGGGCGAGGTCCTCGATCGAGTAGATGTCGTGGTGCGGCGGGGGAGAGATCAGACCGACGCCGGGGGTGGAGTGGCGCAGCGCGGCGATCGCGGCATCCACCTTGTCACCGGGCAGCTGGCCGCCCTCGCCCGGCTTCGCGCCCTGCGAGATCTTGATCTGCAGCTGGTCGGCGTCCACCAGGTAGCCGGCGGTGACGCCGAACCGGGCCGAGGCGACCTGCTTGATCGCCGAGCGGCGCAGGCCGCCGTCGGCATCGCGTACCGAGCGAGCCGCGTCCTCGCCGCCCTCGCCGGTGTTGGAACGGCCGCCCAGCGCGTTCATGGCCAGCGCCAGCGTCTCGTGCGCCTCCTTCGAGATCGAGCCGAGGCTCATCGCGCCGGTCGCGAACCGCTTCACGATCTCGCTGGACGGCTCGACCTGGTCGAGCGGGATGGCCGGCCGGTCGTCGCACAGCTCGAGCCCACCCCGCAGCGTCAGGCCGCGTCCGGCGGCATCGACCGACCGGGCGAACTGCTCGAAGCTGGCGTGGCTCTGCGAGCGCACCGCCCGTTGCAGCAGCGAGACCGCGTCCCCATCCCAGCCATGACGCTCGCCGCCCACGTGTTGCTGGTACTCGCCGCCGGCCTCGAGCTCGACCGGGCCGGCCGCGAACGCCGTTTGGTGGCGCGCGGCCGTCTGGTCGTGAAGCTCGGCCAGCTCGATTCCACCGAGCCGGGAGACGGTGCCAGGGAAGTAGCGCTCGATCAGCTGCCGGCCCAGCCCGATCGCCTCAAACAGCTGGGCGCCACGGTAGCTCTGGATGGTGGAGATGCCCATCTTGGAGCAGATCTTCAGCAGCCCCTTCTCGAGCCCGGCCAGGTAGCGATGCTCAGCCTCCCGCTCGCCGATCGCGCCCAGTTCGCCATTCGCGTGCAGCCCGCGCACGCCGGCCAGCGCCAGGTACGGGTTCACCGCCGCCGCGCCGTATCCCAGCATCAGCGCGAACTGCATCGTCTCGCGCGGCTCGCCCGACTCGACGACCAGGCCGCACATCGTCCGGGCGCCCTCGCGCACCAGGTGCGAGTGCACCGCGGCCACGGCCAGCAGCGGCGGAATCGCGGCGCGATCGGCGTCGACGCCGCGGTCGGACAGGATCACGACCTGGACGCCGTCCCAGACGGCGCGCGAGGCCGACCGCAGCAGGTCGTCCACCGCCTGCTCCAGCCCGCGCGCTCCCGAGGCGGGCCGGTAGAGCGTCGAGAGCGTGATAGCCGCCAACCCGTCGTGCGGCCTCGATCGCAGCTGCTGAAGCTGCTCGTCGCGCATGATCGGGCTCTCGATCACCAGCCGGCGGCAGTCGTCGGGGCGCTCGCCCAGGAGGTTGCCGATCGCGCCGATGGCCGTGCGCAGGCTCATCACGAGCGCCTCGCGCTGGGGGTCGATCGGCGGGTTAGTGACCTGCGCGAAC
The DNA here is from genome assembly GCA_033856975.1 of Gaiellales bacterium. Classification (GTDB taxonomy): domain Bacteria; phylum Actinomycetota; class Thermoleophilia; order Gaiellales; family JAICJC01; genus JAICYJ01. Next base: position 2,102 of record JAWVEC010000056.1, on the reverse strand, counting down.
TGCTGGCGGAAGTAGGCCGGCAGCAGTCGCCGCCGATCGGAGAGCACGGCCGGCGGCGTGTCGTCGCCCATCGATCCCACCGGCTCGGCTCCGTTCCGTGCCAGCGGGGCGATCACCCGCCGCAGCTCCTCGCTGGTATAGCCGAACGCCCGCTGCAAGGTACGCAGCGGGGTCGGCTCGCTGATTGCCGGGCCCGGCTCGGCCGGCTCGGCCAGCGACCTGCGGTTCTCGAGCAGCCATTGCCGGTAGGGCCGGCGGTGGGCGAGGCCGCGTTTGACCTCGCGGTCGTGCATGATGCGGCCGCTTCCCGGCTCCAGCACCAGCATCTGCCCCGGCCGCAGCCGCCCCGACTCGATCACTTCGGCCGGGTCGATCGCGAGCACGCCGACCTCTGACGCGACCACCACCAGGCCATCGCGTGTGCGGACGTAGCGGGCCGGGCGGAGCCCGTTTCGGTCGAGCGTCGCGACCACCCGCAGGCCGTCGGTGGCGACCAGGGCGGCCGGCCCGTCCCACGGCTCGACCAGCGACGCGTGGTACTCGAAGAAGGCCCGCACCTCGTCGTCCATCTCGAGCGTGCCGTCCGTCCAGGCGGGCGGGATCAGCATCGCCAGAGCGTGGGGCAGGCTGCGGCCCGCCAGCACCAGCAGTTCGACCATCGCATCCAGCTTGGCCGAGTCCGACCAGCGCTGCTCGGCGATCGGAAACAGCTTCTGGAGGTCGTCGCCGAACAGCTCGCTGCGAAGCTGCGGCTCGCGCGCCGCCAGCCAGTTGCCGTTGCCGCGCACGGTGTTGATCTCGCCGTTGTGGGCCAGCAGGTTGAAGGGGTGGGCGAGATCCCAGGTGCCCAGCGTGTTGGTCGAGAAGCGGGAGTGGACGAGCGCCAGCGCGGTCTCGTACCGATCGTCGGTCAGGTCGCCGTAAAACTCTCCCAGCTGGGTCGCCTTCAGCAGCCCCTTGTAGACCAGCCGCCGCGCCGACAGGCTGACGATCGTGAACTCGGCCTCGGGTACGCCCGCCTGCATCGCGGCTCGCTCGACGCGGCGGCGGATCACGTACAGCTTCCGTTCGAAGGCGGGCTCGTCGCCGCCTCGCCGCTCGACGATCAGCTGGCGGATCACCGGCGCGGAGGCGGCCGCGACCGTGCCGATCCCCTGTGGCCGCACCGGCGGGTCGCGCCAGCCCAGGGCGCGATGCCCCTCCTCGGCGCAGATGCGGATGCACAGCTCCTCACAGCGCAGCCGCAGCGCGGGATCGCGTGGCAGGAAGACGAGCCCGGCGGCGTAGCCGCCCGCGTCCGGCAGCTCGCATCCCAGCTCGCGGCGGCAGGCGTTTCGCAGCAGCCGGTCGGGCATCTGGGTGGTGATGCCGGCGCCGTCGCCGGTGCCCGCGTCGGCGCCGGTGGCGCCGCGGTGGTCGAGGTTGGCGAGCGCGGTCAGCGCCTGCTGCAGGAGCCCGTGGCTCGCCGTCCCATCCAGCTGCACCAGCGCGCCGAGCCCGCAGGCTTCGTGCTCGAAGCTGGGGTGGTAAAGACCGTGAGGCTGCGGGCGGTTCATCGTCCCACCGTAGCAGAAAACGAACCGAGTGATTCGTCAAGAAACTATGTGCGACTCATTTGATTCAACTCCCATTCGCGTTGCACGCAACCAGATCACACCCGTCTACCCGTGCCAGGCAACGGCCAAAGGGCCGGTGCCTGGCACGATCGAGCCGCAGCCGACCACAGTGGCGAACCGACGAAACGTCCGGCGCTGTGCCATCGCCAATGCACTATCGAGCCTGCGTCGCGGCTCGATGGTGCCTGGCACCGCGTTCCGCGTTGCCAGGCACCGAAGCCGGTCGTGAGCGGAAAGGGGTCTGACCCCAACCCGAGGACGCCGCCAGATCACACCCAATACCGTGCCTGGCAACGGCCAAAAGGCCGGTGCCTGGCACGACCGAGCTGCACCCGGCGCGGTGTGCGAGCAGACGATCGTCCGACGCCGTGGACCGCCCCCAAACCCGACGCCACGCCTACGAGAGAACCGCTCGTAGCGACCGGCGCTGACCGAGCCGCCTGCGAGAATGGTCGGTCCCATGTCCCGCACCCTCACCTCCTACAC
>JAWVEC010000055.1:0-22663 GCA_033856975.1 Gaiellales bacterium | reverse complement strand
AGCCTCGGTGGTTGCGGTCGGCACCTCCCTGTTCCGTGACCCCGGACTGCCGCGCCGGCTGCTGGCCGAGCTGCCGCAGCTGATGGAGGATCGCGCCGTATCCGCACTTGGCGACGTGATCGGGTTGGCACATCTTGACCACCATAAGGCTCAACGTGAGGTCGATGCTAGACATTAAAACTTTGGCCTATTTTGGCCGTTTTTTACGCCTTGCACGACCCGCCGCGCGTGGTATTATCGCCGAGCACGATGCCAACGCTCCTCACCCAAGCCCCCTCCCGTTCACTCGACCAGAGGCTCGACGCGCTCGACCGAGCGAACCGAATCAGGGTGCAGCGCGCGCAGCTCAAGCGAGAGCTCAAATCGGGCGACACGAGCTTCGATCGGATCCTGCTCGACCCGCCCGACTACGTGCTCACGGCCAAGGTGTACGACATGCTGCTGGCGGTCCCGCGGCTCGGCCGCGTACGCGCTGGACGTCTCTTGACCCAGTGCCGGATCTCCCAGGCCAAGACGATCGGCGGGCTGTCCGAGCGGCAGCGCAGCGAGCTGGTCGAGCTGTTCAACTCGTAACCTCCGGCCAGCCGTCATGAGCGCGCGGCTGTTCGTGATCTCCGGTCCATCCGGTGTCGGCAAGGGAACGCTGATCAGCCGCGTGCGCGAGCGGCTGCCGCAGCTCGAGGTCGCCATCTCCGCCACAACGCGGCCGCGGCGGCCGGGTGAAGAGGACGGCCGCGAGTACCACTTTCCGTCTCCCGAGGAGTTCGATCGGGGTGTGCGGGAGGGCGAATTCCTCGAGCATGTAGAATTCGCCGGGCATCGGTACGGCACTCTGCGCAGCGAGGTCGACCGGCGACTGTCACAAGGGTCGAGCGTGGTGCTCGAGATCGACGTGCCGGGAGCGCGGGAGATCAAGCGCCAGATGCCCGACGCGGTGCTGGTGTTCATCGCGCCACCGGACATGGATGACCTCGAGCAGCGGCTGATCGCGCGTGGCGCGAACTCCGACGATGAGATCGCCGACCGGCTGCGGATCGCCAACAGTGAGATTCAGGCCCGAGATGATTTTCAGCATGTGATCGTGAACGACGATCTAGATCGCGCCGCCTCCCAGCTCACCGAGCTGATCCGGACGGCGCTCAGCGAGGAGACCGGATGATCCACCCCAAGATCGATGTCCTGCTCGAGCACGTCGACAGCAAGTATGCGCTCGTGATCGCGGCCGCCAAGCGCGCTCGCCAGATCAACGACTACCACCATCAGCTGGGCGAGGGCAGCTTCGAGGGGTTCGCGCCGCCGCTGATCGAGTCGCGGTCGAAGAACTTCCTGACAATGGCTCTCGAGGAGATCGCCGAGGGCAAGCTCAAGGTCTCGACGTCGGACAAGAACGCCTGACGCAGCCCGAGATCGGGCTGGTCGGGGACCCCGACGGCGGGGTCGCCGCACACCGTGAGATCCCGCGGGTGCTGGACGAGCTGGGCGCGCGCCACCGCTGGCTGGAGACCGATGGGCTTCCCGGGCAGGAGGAGATCCGCCGGCTGGACGGGATCTGGTGCGTGCCCGGAAGCCCCTACCGGAGCATGGACGGCGCGCTGGCCGCGATCCGGCTGGCCCGCGAGCTCGGCATCACCTTCCTCGGCACCTGCGGGGGATTCCAGCACGCCCTGATCGAGTACGCCCGCAACGTGGCCGGCATCGAGGACGCCGAGCACGCCGAGTCGTCGCCGTCGGCCGAGCATCTGGTGATCGAGCCGCTGACCTGTTCGCTGGTCGGCAGCGAGGGTGAGATCAGGCCGCTGCCGGATACACGGCTGGCGGAGATCTACGGCCCCGGCAGCCACCGCGAGCGGTACCACTGCTCCTATGGGCTGGCGCCCGGCTTCGGCTACCTGCTGGAGAGCGGCGACCTGCGTGCCTGCGCCGTTGACGAGCACCAGCAGGTGCGCGCGGTCGAGCTGCCCGGTGACGCCTTCTGGCTGGCGACGCTGTTTCAACCGGAGCTTTCCTCGCCGCCCGCTCGACCGCATCCGGTGCTCGCGGCGTTCGTCGCCGCAGCCCGACGGCCGTACACTTCCTGACATGATCCTGCTGGGGGTGAGCGGTGGAGTCGCGGCCTACAAGAGCTGCGAGCTCGTGCGGCTGCTGGTGCGCGCCGGCCACGAGGTGCAGGTGGTGCTGACGCCGGCGGCGGAGCGGTTCGTGGGCACCACCACGTTTGCCGCGCTGTCGCGGCGGCCGGTGCTGACCGAGTCGAGTGCGGATGTGTTCCCGCACCTCGAGGCATCGGCCCTGGCCGCGCTCTACTGCATCGCGCCGGCCTCGGCCAACACGATCGCGCTGCTCGCACACGGCGAGGCGCCCACCGTGCTGGCCCAATCGGCTCTGGCCTTCACCGGCCCGCTGCTGGTCGCGCCCGCGATGAACCCGCGCATGTGGTCGGCCGCGGCCACCGAGAGCAACGTCCAGGCGCTGCGCGACCGCGGCGTCGAGCTGATCGGACCGGAGCGGGGCGAGATGGCCGAGGGCGAGCACGGGCTCGGGCGCATGACCGAGCCGGACGAGATCGCCGACCGGATCGCTCGGCGGCTGGCCGCCGCGCGCACCCTGAACGGCGTGCGCGTGCTGGTGACCGCCGGCGGCACGCGCGAGCCGATCGACGCCGTCCGCTACGTCGGCAACCGATCCAGCGGCCGGATGGGCGTTGCCGTGGCGGACGAGGCCGCTCGCCGTGGCGCCAGCGTGACGCTGGTGCTGGCCGCGGCCAGCGCCACGCCGAGCGCGCCGATGCGCGTGCTGCGGGCGGAGTCGGCGGACGAGCTTCACCGCATCACCCTGGCCGAGGCGAGGGATGTCGACGTGGTCGTGATGGCTGCCGCGGTGGCTGATTACCGGCCCGCCGAGACGATTTCGGGCAAGCGCAGCAAGGACGGCGGAGCGTGGACGATCGAGCTCGAGCCGACCGCCGACATCCTGGCCGAGCTCGGCCGGGAGAGGCGCGACGGCCGGACGCTGATCGGCTTCGCCGCGGAGTACGGCCCCGGCGCCGTGGAGCGCGCCCGCGACAAGCTCGAGCGCAAGCACGCCGACATGATCGTGATGAACGACATCAGCCGCAGCGACATCGGATTCGACAGCCCGCTCAACGAAATCGTGCTGGTGACGTCCAAGGGAGAGAACACCGTCTCGCGTCGCTCCAAGCAGGCCTGCGCCTCGGCCATCTGGGACGCCGTCGGGAACCAATCGGCCGCTCCGGCCGTAGAGCAGCGTACGACGGTCTGACGAGAGGACACCCTGTGGAAGCACACGAAGTGAAGGACGCCGCCCTGTCCGATGCGATCGCCGGCGCGGGGGACACCGCACGGCGGGTGATCGAGAACGTCGCACGTGTGATCCACGCTCCGGACGGCCTGCTGGAGCGCTGCGTCCTGGCGCTGCTGTGCGAGGGCCACATCATCCTGGAGGACTTCCCGGGCGTCGGCAAGACGATGCTCGCCAAGTCGCTGGCGCGCTCGCTGGATTGCGAGTTCGCCCGCATCCAGGCCACGCCCGATCTGCTGCCGTCAGACATCACCGGCGTCAACGTCTTCAACCTGCAGGCCAACGAGTTCGAGTTCCGGCCCGGGCCGGTGTTCGCAAACCTGGTGCTGGTCGATGAGATCAACCGCGCCAGCCCAAAGACGCAGTCGGCGCTGCTCGAGTGCATGCAAGAGGTGCAGGTCACGATCGACGGCTCGACTCACCGGCTGGCCCGCCCGTTCATGGTCATCGCGACCCAGAACCCGATCGAGGACGAGGGCACGTTCCCGTTGCCCGCGGCGCCGCTCGACCGGTACGCGATGCGGCTGCGCCTGGGCTACCCGGAGATGGACGACGAGGCGCGGATGCTCTCGGAGCACGCCGCCTCGGAGCCGCTGGAGGGACTGCATCCGGTCACGTCGGCGGCCGACCTGGAGTCGGCGATCGCGGCCGTCAAGGGCGTGTTCGTCGAGGAGAGCCTCAACCGCTACGTGGTCGCGCTGCTCCGCCACACGCGCAGCGATTCGCGCTTGGCGCTGGGTGCCAGCCCGCGCGCCGGCATCGCCGTGATGCGGGTGGCGAAGGCGCACGCCGCGCTGCGTGGCCGCGAGTACGTGATCCCGGCGGACATCAAGGACGTGGCGGCGGATGTGCTGTCCCACCGCGTGATCATGGCGGCGGACGCGCGCAGCGGCGGCATGGATCCGGCCGAGGTGATCGGCGATGCGCTGCAACGCACGCCGGTGCCGGTGTAGGAGCGGGCGATGACGGCACGCGGCAAGGGCACGCTCGGTCTGGGCGCCGGCCTGTATCTGGCCTCCTGGGGCTTCGGCACCGCGGCCATGTACCCGGTCGCGATCGGGCTGCTGGCCCTGCCGATCCTGGCCTGGCTATGGGTGCGCACGGCCGCCCGGCCCAGCGAGCTTCGGCGGCGCACCGGGCACCGTGAGCTGGTCGAGGGCGGGCGGGTGTCGGTGGACGTGGAGCTGCGCGCCGAGGGCGGGCCGTTGCCGGCGCGGGCGCGGATGGCGGAACGGGTCGGCGATCTGGGTGTGCGCGAGGTTCCGCTGCAGCGGCGCGGCCACAGCCTGCGCGGGCGCTACGCGCTTGACCCGGCGCCGCGCGGCCGCTACCGGCTGGAGGCGGCCGAGCTGGTCGTTGACGACCCGCTGGGGCTGGTCGAGTCGCGGGTCACTCTCGACCGCGTCGACACCCTCCTGGTCTACCCGCGCGTGTACCCGCTGGACGGGCTCTTTACGGACTCGGGCAGCCTCGGCGGCGATGAGGGACGCGCGCTCCTGCACCGCACGGCCGGCTACGACCTGCACTCGATCCGCGAGTTCCAGCAGGGTGAGAGCCTGCGTCGCGTGCACTGGCGGTCGACCGCCAAGCGCCGCCGGCTGATGGTCAAGGAGCTGACCGACACGCCGCGCGACGAGTCGGCCGTGCTGCTCGACTGTGACCGCAGCGGCAACGTTGGCGCGCCCGGCCACAGCAGCTTCGACGCACAGGTGCGGGCGGCCGCCTCGCTGCTCAACCGGATGGTCGAGCGCGGCCAGCGCTGCTCGCTGGTGTTGCACCAGCACACGGTTCGCAGGATCCGGATCCAGGCCAGCGGTGGGGAGTGGGGCACCGCCCTGGCCGCGCTGGCGGCCGTCCGCGCCGATGCCGAGCGCCCGCTGGCGGTGATGGTGCGCGAGGCGCTGGGCGCGACCGGCGCCGCCGAAGCCGTCGACGCCGCCCGCCTCTACGTGGTCACGGCGTCGCTCACGCCGCAGCTGGCGGGGCGACTGCTAGCGCTGCGCTCCACCCGGCGCGACGTCGCCGTGGTGTGGGTCGATGCGCCCAGCTTCGCGGGTGTCGAGCGGGTGCCGGGGGCGACCGACGCGGCCTCGCTGCAGCTCGCGCGGGCGGGCGTCTCGGTCGCTCGGCTGCGCGCCGGCGACGACGTCTCGGCCATGCTCTCGTCCACCATCTCGCGGAGCGTGGGGCATGCCTGAACGGCTTGCGGTGCTGGCTGCCGTGCTCGTGTTCAGCGGCTGGCACTGGGCCCAGCTCGAGCGGCCCGGAATCGCCATCGTCCAGCTGGCGCTGCTGGCGCTGCTGGCGACGCTGCCCGGGCTGCTGCACGCGCTCGGCCGCCGCCGCTGGGCGATCGGGTCGGCGCCCGTGGTGGTCTGGCTGGCGATCTGGGACACGCTCGGCTACCAGCCCTGGCAGATCGGCCACCAGGTCTATCCGCTGCGCGTGGCGTCCGCCCTTCGCAACGGGGCGCAGAGCTGGTTCGACGCGGTCACCCCGTTCGACGGCGGCCGCTTCCCGCGCACGGAGTCGCTGGTCGAGCTCTCGTTCTTCGCCCTGGCCGCCGTCCTGGCATGGCTGCTCTTGGACGGCAGGTTCGCGCTGTCGGCGGTGGCCGCCGCGTTCGCGCTGTTCGCCGTCCCCAGCACCGCGCTCACCTCCGGCAACAGCGGCCTGCGGGCGGCCATGTTCCTGGTGCTGGCACTGGCGATCCTGGCCGTCTGCCAGGGACGGGCGACGGTACGCGGCGTGGCGCTGGGTCAGCTGACGGCACTGGCCGCGGCCACGGTCGTGGCCGGGCTGGTGGTGGCGGCCGCGCCCGGTGTGGCCAAGGGCGCCCTGTTCGACTGGCGTAACTGGAATCCGCTGGGCGGGGAGTCGGGTCGCGTCAGCGTCGGCTACGTCTGGGATCAGCACTACGGCCCGCTCAAGTGGCCGAAGAAGCGCACCACGGTGTTCGAGGTCGTTTCACGGCGCCCGATGTACTGGAAGGCGACCGATCTGACCGAGTTCGAGATCGACCACTGGCAGGCTTCGCCCAGCCTCCAGAGCTCGTACAGCGGCACGAATGCGATCGGCGTTCCCAGCTCGGCGTTGCCCGAGCTAGCGATCAAACCCGACCGCCGCGCCGACATCGTCCAGGTCTCGTTCAAGATCGAGGGCCTGGCCGACCAGCACCTGCTGTCGGTCGGCCAGCCGCTGCGCTACGACCTGTCGCAGACCGTGGACGCCGCCCTGTTCACCGACGGCACCGTCGCATCGACCCGCGACCCCGCCCGCGGCACCACCTACACGGTGCGGGCCTACGCGCCCGATCCGACGCCCACCCAGCTTGCGCGCGCCGGGGCGGATTTCCCGTTCGACGTCTCCAGCAGCGTTGTCGTGAACGGCAACCACCTGCCGGTGTGGGGCACCCCCGGGGCCGGCGATCCGGGGCTGGTGGCCGGCGTGGTCGATCCGGCGCTGCAGGCGGCCAGCCAGCAGGTGTGGCGGGCATCCGGCGCTGACCAGGCCGATACCGAGTACGGGGCGGTGGTGGCGGTCGAGGCCTACCTGCGCGCGAAGCCGTTCCACTACGACCAGACGCCGCCCGTCAAGCCCGGCGTCCCGGTCCTGGCCGACTTCATGCTGCGCTCACACCGCGGCTACTGCCAGATGTTCTCCGGATCGATGGCCCTGGTGTTGCGTCTGCACGGGATACCGGTTCGGATCGCGGTCGGCTTCACCGAGGGCAGCCAGACCTCGGTCGGGCACTACACGGTGCAGGATCGCGACGCCCACGCCTGGGTGGAGGCCTACTTCCCCGGCTACGGCTGGATCCCGTTCGATCCCACGCCGACCCGCACGCTCTCGCTCCAAGCATCCACCAGCAGCACGGGCTTTGCCAAGGTCGTCCGTCTGTTGGACGTGTTTCCCCACGGTCTGCCCAGCGGAAGCACGGCCCTCGCGTCCGTCGTGGGCAACGGCAAGGGCGGGCCGGTCGTGCCCCAGACACGCCACTTCGGCCACAAGGACAGCAAGGGCGGCGACTCGCCCGGCAACCTGCCGGCGGCCGCCGATCACGGTCGCAGCCTGCTCGCGTGGCTCGTGACGGCGGCGGCCGTGCTGGTGGCTGCGCTGGCCGCTCTCAAGGCGGGTGCCGTCCGCTGGCGCTATCTGCGGCGAGGACCGCGCGGGCAGGCCGCGGCCGCCTACCACGAGCTGTCCACCTACCTCGGCGACCAGGGGGTCGCGGTGCCGGCCAACGCCACCTTCGAGGAGCTGGCCGGCATCGTGTACGAGGTGTGGGGGGTGGACGCGAGCGAGCTGGCGGCGGCCGGCAGCGCCGCGCGCTACGCGCCGCCCGGCACGGCGCTGCTGGCCGGACGCGATATCCGGCCCCAGCTGCGACGCGTAAAGCGGGGAATCCGCCGCTACCTGTCCCGGCGCGAGCGGGCCGAGGGGGCGCTGCGGCTACGCTCGGTGCTGGCGCAGTCCACGCACCTCGAGTGAATCGGGTTCTTGCGCGTGATTGGACACCAGCCGATGATCAGGAACAGTCATGCAGCACGACGACACCTACGACCTCTTCCAGCAGGGACGCGCGCACCTCGAGCGTGGTGACAACGCCCAGGCCATGGTCGCGCTCGAGAAGGCGAAGCGGCGCGAACCGGACAAGGCCTCGATCCGCGAGGCGCTCGGCGTCGCCTACCTGAGGCTGCGCCGCTATCGCGAGGCGGCGGCCGAGTTCGAGCACATCCTCGACGCCGCCCCCGCCAACGACTACGCGCATTACTGCCTGGGACGCTGTCTGTCGCGCTTGGGCCAGCCGCGGCTGGCCGCGGGCCACTACAAGATGGCCTTCTGGCTGCGTCCCGATGTCGACTACTACCGCGAGGCGGCCGGCGTCGACAACTGAGCCGCGCGCCGGGAACTACCAGGTCGCGGTGTCGAGCCAGATCGTCACGGGGCCCTCGTTCACGAGCGCGACGCGCATCTCGGCGCCGAACCGTCCCGTCTGCACGGACAGTCCCAGCGCCGCAAGCTCTGTCACGACCAGATCGACCAGCGGCCGGCCGATCTCGGCCGGCGCCGCCGCGCCCAGGCTGGGCCGGTTGCCGCGGCGGACCTCGGCGTCGAGCGTGAACTGGGAGACGCAGAGGATCTCGCCGTCGACCTCCGAGAGCGACCGATTCATGTGACCATCGGCGTCGGCGAACACCCGCAGCGCGGCGATTTTACGGGCCAGCCGGCGGGCATCGTCGGGGCCGTCGCCGGCGCCGGCCGCGACCAGCGCCAGCAGGCCGCTGCCGATCGTCGCGATGCGCTGATCGGCGACCTCCACGGATGCAGTCGAAACCCGTTGCAGGAGCGCTCGCATGGGGACGGTGTTCCTCCCGTGGAATCAACTCCCTGCTATCCTCCAGGGACTGTCAGCGTGGTGGGGGCGGCCGTCGAGGTGGGTGAGAACCCACCTTTTTTTCGCCCCCGATGAGTGCTTGGAGAAGGTGTGATGGGTCGCTCAGCAGAGCTTCAAAAGCAGGTTGCCACAACGCTTCGGACGCGAGTTCCGGAGGTCGAAGTGCTGCTCGCAGAGCTGCCCTCTCCCGGCCTGCTGCGGGTCACCATCGACCGCCCCGACGGCGTCGTCGACCTCGACCTGTGCCAGCGCGTCAGCCGCGAGCTGACGGCGCTGCGCGAGCGGTTCGCGGTCGAGGTCTCGTCGCCCGGCGTCGAGCGGCCGCTGGTCACGCCTGAGCACTACCGGCGCGTGATCGGAAACCGGGTGGCCGTCCGCACCGGGGATCCGGTGGACGGACGCCGGCAGTTCCGGGGCATGTTGACAGAGGCAAGCGACGACGAGATCGAGCTCGACCAGGAAGGCGTCCGCACCCGGCTGCCGTTCGCGGTCATCCAGCGCGGCAACCTCGTCGACGATCATGTGGGAGGCATCCGGTGAGCAAGGAACTGTTGGAGGGCGTGAAGGCGCTCGAGAAGGAGCGCGGCATCGAGGCGGAAACGCTTCTGTCGGCGATCGAAGAGGCGCTGCTGGCGGCCTACAAGAAGATGCCGGATGCCCGTCATCCTGTGCGCGTCGATCTCGACCGCGAGTCTGGCGACTACACGGTGTGGTCGGTCACGCCCGAGTCATGGGAGGCCTACCTGGAGCAGCACCCCCATCACCGTCCGGCCGAGCCGGTCGAGGTGGAGGAGCCGGCACCGCCGCTGGCCGAGGGGGAGCAGCCCGAGGAGGAGCCCGAGCCGGAGCTCGAGTGGGACTGGTTCAAGCCCGATCAGATGGTGGCGGTGACGCCCGAGGGATTCAGCCGGATCGCGGGTCAGACGGCGAAGCAGGTGCTGCGCCAGCGCATCCACGAGGCGGAGCGCTCGATCATGTATGACGAGTATGCCGACCGCGTGGGCGAGATCGTGACCGGCATCGTGCAGCAGGACGACAACCGCTACGCGTTCGTCGACCTGGGCAAGATGGAGGCGATCCTGCCGGGATCCGAGAAGGTGCCGGGCGAGCGCTACGAGCAGGGCAGCCGCATCAAGGCGGTCATCATCGAGGTGCGCAGCGAGGGCAAGGGGCCGCAGGTCGTGCTATCGCGCCGCAGCGATGAGCTGATCCGCCAGCTGTTCGAGCTCGAGGTGCCCGAGATCGCCGACGGCCTGGTGACGATCCGCGCCGTCGCGCGCGAGCCCGGCTACAGGGCCAAGATCGCTGTCGAGTCGAAGGTGCAGGGCGTCGATCCCGTCGGAGCCTGCGTCGGCCCGCGCGGATCGCGCGTGCGGATGGTCGTCTCGGAGCTGCGGGGCGAGAAGATCGACATCATTCCCTGGAACGACGAGCCGGCCCGGTTCGTCGCCAAGGCGCTGGCCCCCGCCAAGGTGCGCGAGGTGTACGTCGACGACGCCGGACAGCAGGCGACCGTCGTCGTACCCGACGGAGAGCTGTCCCTGGCGATCGGCAAGGAGGGCCTCAACGCGCGGCTCGCTCACCGGCTGACCGGCTGGCGGATCGACATCGTGTCCGAGAGCGAGCACTACGCCGAGGATTCCGACGTGCCGTACACCGGCGCCGAGGGTGAGGACGACGAGTTCCCGGGCCGCTGCGTGGCCGTGACCTCTTCGGGCAAGCGCTGCCCGAACCAGGCACTCGACGGCAGTCGCTTCTGCGGCGTGCCCGCTCATCGCGAGCTGGCGGCCAAGGAGGAAGGAGCGGCCGCGCCGTAGTAGCCGACCCGATCAGGCAGTGCGCCGGCTGCGGCCGGCGACGCCCCAAAGCCGAGCTGATGCGGCTGGCGGTGCGGGACGGCGTGATCGTCCCCGACACCGGCCAGGCGCTCCCCGGTCGCGGGGCCTACGTGTGTCCGGAACCGGCCTGTGCCCGCTTGGCGGTTCGTCGAGGAGGACTGCCACGACGGCTGCGGGTGGGGGCGGAGGCGGCCCGGGAGCTTGAAGAGCGGCTCCGGCTTGAGCCGGTGCCAGGTGTTTGGGAGAATTGAGGATCTGATGGCAAAACGAACCGTTTCGGATATCGCGCTCGAGCAGGGCGTCACGGAGGCTGAGGTCAAGCAGAAGCTTGGCGCGGCCGGCGCCGGCGCGGGCACGGACGACCTGGTAGACGACGACGATGTGCGCAAGGCGTTCGGCGCCAAGGCCACCGTTCCGGCGCAGCAGCCGGGCGAGTCGGCCCGCCAGGCACGCCCGCAGCGGGGCGCCACTCCCGCTCGCCGCCGCCGTGTCGTGATCGACTCGCAGGCCGGACGCCGCAGCGGTCAGAAGCGTGATCGCGGCGGCCCCCGGCCCGAGGTCAAGCGCGAGCCCGAGGTACCCACCGGGCCGGTCAAGGTCGAGTCCGGCGTCACCGTCAAGGAGCTGGCCGAGAAGCTCGGCATCAGCCCGGCCAAGATCATCGCCTACATGATGGGCGAGGGCCAGATGGTCACGCTGACGGTCTCCCTGTCAGATGACGACGTGCAGCTGATCGGCCTCGAGTTCGAGCGCGAGATCACCATCCAGCACGCCGCGGACGAGGAGGAGGAAGCGGTCTCGTTCGACGATCCCGAGGATCTGCTGGTGCCGCGTCCGCCGGTGGTCACGATCATGGGCCACGTCGACCACGGCAAGACGACGCTGCTGGACTCGATCCGCAAGTCATCGGTCGTCTCGACCGAGGCCGGCGGCATCACCCAGCACATCGGCGCCTACCAGGTCGACGTCGAGGGCGGGCGCAAGGTGACGTTCCTCGACACGCCGGGCCATGAGGCGTTCACGGCCATGCGCGCCCGCGGTGCCAAGGTCACCGACGTGGCGGTGCTGGTGGTTGCGGCCGACGACGGCGTGATGCCCCAGACGGTGGAGGCGATCGACCACGCCAAGGCGGCCGGCGTGCCGATCCTGGTGGCGGTGAACAAGATCGACAAGGAGGACGCGAACCCCGAGCGCGTTCGCGGCGAGCTGGTCAACCACGGCCTCCAGCCGGAGGAGTGGGGAGGCACGACGATCTTCGTCGACGTCTCGGCCAAGGCCCATACGAACCTCGATCAGCTGCTCGAGATGATCCTGCTGCAGGCCGACGTGCTGGAGCTGAAGGCCAACCCCTCGGCCGAGGCCAGCGGCGTGATCATCGAGTCGCGCCTGGACGTCGGACGCGGGCCGGTGGCGACCATGCTCGTGCAGCGCGGCACTCTGCACGTCGGCGATTCGGTCGTCGCGGGCGACGCCTGGGGCAAGGTCAAGGCGCTCAACGACCACAACGGCAAGCGCGCCAAGGAGGCGGGGCCGGCCGTTCCGGTCGAGATCCTGGGCTTCGACAAGCCACCGCCGGCCGGCGAGTTCTGCCACGTGGTCGAGAACGACCGTGTCGCCCGTCAGATGGCGCAGAAGCGCGCACAGAGGCTGCGCACCGAGCTGCTCGCCCGCCGCAGCAAGGCGGTCAGCCTGGAGGATCTGTTCTCCGCCGTGCAGGAGGGAGCGGTGCAGGAGCTGGGGCTGATCATCAAGGCCGACGTGCAGGGCTCGGTCGAGGCCGCCGAGGGCGAGATCGCCAAGATCCAGCATCCCGAGGTCACGGTCAGCGTGATCCACTCCGGCGTGGGCGGCATCACCGCCAGCGACATCAACCTGGCGGCGGCGTCGAACGCGATCGTGGTCGGCTTCAACGTGCGTCCCAACGCAGAGGCGCGGACGCTGGCCGAGCGCGAGGGCGTCGACATCCGCACCTACCGCGTGATCTACCAGCTGACCGAGGACATCCAGCAGGCCCTGATCGGCATGCTCGCTCCCGAGCAGGTCGAGGAGATACTGGGCGAGGTCGAGGTGCGGCAGACGTTCAAGGTGTCGCGGCTGGGCACGATCGCCGGCTGCATGGTCACCAGCGGAGCCGTCCAGCGCGGCGCCCAGGTGCGGCTGGTTCGCGACGGCACAATCGTGCACGACGGTCGCATCGGCACGCTCAGGCGCTTCCAGGACGATGTCCGCGAGGTCACGCAGGGCTTCGAGTGCGGCCTCACGGTCGACGGGTACAACGACCTCAAGGAGGGCGACGTGCTCGAGGTCTACACCGTCCGGGAAGTCGCCCGAACCGGCTGAGCGCGGCTCGCGGGGCTACTTCCACGGGTCCTGGGCGACCCGCTGCATCGGCACCCCGGTGAGGCGCGCGATCGTCTGCACCAGCGTGCCCTGCACGACGACGGAGAACATCACCACCACGAACACCAGCCCGTAGATGCGGCGGGCGTCGGGCGCGCCCTCCAGCAGGGCGAAGGCGGCCAGCAGGATCGGCACAGCTCCGCGCAGGCCGGCCCAAGCCACGAACAGCTTCTCGCCCCGCGCCAGCCGAACCGGCGCCAGCAGCGCGACCACCACCGCCGGCCGGATCACGAACGTCAGCAGAAGCGCGATCAGCAGGCCGTCGATCACCACGCCGTGGCGATCGAGCGCGCTGAGCTGGACGGTCAGGCCAAGGGCGACGAACACCACGATCTCGGCCAGGCTGGCGAGCGCGGTGTGAAACTGCACGATCTCGACCTTGAACGGCGCCCGCACCTCGGCGATCAGCAGGCCGGCCACGAACACGGCCAGGAACCCCGAGCCGTGCAGCACCGAGGCCAGCCCGTAGATGATCCCGGCTGCGGCCAGCGTCTGCAGCGGGTAGAGCGCCGCGTCGGGCAGCGCGTGGCGCCGGATCAGGCGGGCCAGGAGCAGCCCGCCCAGCACGCCCACGGCCAGCCCGACGGCCATCGCAACCACGAAGCTGACGACGATCGTCGACCAGCTTCCGTCCGCGGTCGCGACCTCGAGCAGTCCAAGCATCAGCGCGATGCCGACGGGATCGTTGGCGCCCGACTCGCCCTGCAGGATGACGCCGCTTCGTCCCGCCACCTCGCGGCCGCCCAGAACCGAGAACATGACCGCAGGATCGGTTGGTGCCAGCGCTGCCCCGACCAGCAGCGCGCTCGTCCACGAGAGGCCGAACGGCCCGTGCATGGCGATCGCGATCAGGCCCGCGACAGCGAACGTCCCGGCCACGCCCAGCCCGATGATCGGCATCAGGGACTGCCGCGCTCGCGCCCACCCGATCTGCAAGCCGCCGTCGAACAGGATCACGATCAGCGCGACCACGCCGATTCGCTCGACGTCGCGCACCGACAGCACGTCACCCAGCCCGGGGACGAGGTCGGAGGCGACGGCGGCCGCGGCCAGGAACAGGGCCGGCGCCGGCAGCCGAAGCCGCTCGCTGATCCGGCTGGAGAGGATCGCGGCCGCGAACCCGACCGCCGCGATCAGCACGATCCGGCCGAAGTCGGCGGCTTCGCTCACGTCACGGCAGAGACCGTGGCCGCCACCCGCGCCGTCTCCTGCGCGGCGGTCAGGCGGCGCACGACCAGCACGGCCAGGATCGCCGCCGGCACCTCGATCAGGTTGGCAACCACGCGCGCGATGGCGGCGTCATGCAACTGCTGGGGATCGGTGCCCTCGAACAGCAGCCGGGCGCCCGAGCCGGCCACCCAGTTCGAGACGAGGAAGGTCGCCCACCACCAGTTGACCAGCGTTCGCGTCGGCGGCCGAGGGTCGCCGGCGAGCAGATCGTTGACGATCTGCTTCGGCCGCCACAGCGACATCAGCGGCACGAACCAGCACCAGATCGCCCACCGCACCGAGTAGCGGCGGCGGCCGCCGAGCGCGTCCAGGTTCGCGTAGCTGCGCCGCAGCCAGAGGATGAAGAACACCGCCGTGGCCAGCACCAAGCCGCCTTGCACCAGCGAGATCACGGCCTGCCGGTCGTCGCTGGCGTGGGCCTCGGCGAGCGAGACGTAGCGATGATCGATCAGCCGCTGGTAGAGCCGTTGCTCGGCGAAGTTGGCGATCACCGCCGCCATCGCCGCGATCGCCGTCATCCACAGCAGCCCGGTCGTCCAGCGCGACAGGTCGTGCGTCGAGCGGTACGCGCCGCGCGGATGCGACGTCACCGCCCGCCCGCAGTTCGAGCAGAAGCGACTGTCATCGGGAAGCACCGTTCCGCAGGCCTCGCACGTCATCATCCGATCCTAGATGATTGATTCCCGCTCCAACGCGGGGCAGGCTGGCCGCCACGATCCCTCCCAGTCGTGCAACGATTCGGTCACGCCCGCCTCATGAGTGTTTGACTCCAATAATTGGCCGCGGGAGGAGAGTGGCCCAACCACGCGGCTGATTCGCGCCAATCACGTCACGAACGCGTGCCAACCGCGCGGGGAGTGTTTGACTCCAATAGTTGTGACGCGGATTGTTGCGGGTGTTGCGGCGTAGACTCAGGGATGTGACGGAGGGCTTTGTGGGCATCCTGCGGTTCGAGCTCCATCTGCCCGAGGGCGGATCGCTGAAGGGCAAGCGCCGCCACCTGCTGCAGGTCAAGAGCCGGCTCGAGCGGCGGTTCGGAGCCTCCGTGGCCGAGATCGGATATCACGAGCTGTGGCAGCGATCGCTGCTGGTGATGGTGGTAGCACGGCGCGAGGCGGGGGAGGCGATGCACGCCCTCGACGACGCACGCAGCT
Organism: Gaiellales bacterium; assembly: GCA_033856975.1. GTDB lineage: Bacteria > Actinomycetota > Thermoleophilia > Gaiellales > JAICJC01 > JAICYJ01. Next base: position 7,325 of record JAWVEC010000055.1, on the reverse strand, counting down.
ACCTTTCCAGCCAGGAGTTCGAGCTGACGCGAGCGGACGCGCAGCTGCTGTCGGTGGAGGAGGCAATCGGGTGAGCGACCGGATGCGGCGTGTCAACGAGTCGCTGCGAAAGGTACTGGCGGACGGCGTGGAGCGGCTTGGCGATCCCTCGATCGGGTTCGTCACCATCACCGGCGTGCGCGCCACGACCGACTTCAGCCAGGCCACCGTGTACGTCAGCGTCCTGGGCAGCGCGAAGCGCCGCGATCGCTCGATGCAGGCCCTCGACCGCGCCCACGGAGTGCTCCAGCAGCGTATTGCGCGGGAGTTGCGCCTGAGGCGTACTCCTCAGCTGATCTTCCAGTATGATGAGACTGTCGACCGTGCACTCCGCATGAACGAGTTGCTCGATCAGGTCGCTCCCGAGCTCGCGGCGCAGCAGGTTGACACGACTCCCGATGACAGACAGCCTGAATCGTGACCTCACCGCCGTGGTCGCTGCGCTTGCAGCGGCCGATCGCGTGCTGATCGCATCGCACGAGAACCCCGACGGCGACGCCATCGGCTCGATGTCGGGCGCCGCCTTGGCGCTGCGCGGATTGGGCAAGCAGGTGCGGCTCTACCTGCACCCCGACTCGCCCATCCCCAGCGAGTACGACTTCCTGCGTATGGACGGCGTCGAGCGCTCGATCGAGCCGGGCACGACCGCCGGCTGGACGCTGCTTGCGCTGGACTGCGGCAACGAGCGGCGGCTGGGACCCGACCACGAGCAGCTGCGGGCGGGGTTCGCGCAGGTGATCGATGTCGACCACCATCACGACAACTCCCGGTTTGGCGACGTCAACTACGTCGACGGCAACGCCTCGTCGACGGCCGAGATCCTGGACCGGATCTTCGACGGGCTCGGCGTCGAGCTGACGCCGCAGGTGGCCGAGTCGCTGTACGTGGGCCTGGTGACCGACACCGGCCGCTTCCAGTACCGCACCACCAGCCCGGCGGCGCTACGGCTGGCAGCCCGGCTGGTCGAGGCGGGCGCCGACGTGCACAAGGTGTTCGAGCTCGTGTTCGAGACGGTGCCGATGGGCAAGATGCTGCTGCTCGGCCGGGTGCTCGCCCACGCGCAGCCGTTCGCCGACGGACGGGTGCTGATCAGCTACGTGACGCGCGAGGATCTCGCCCTGGTCGCGGGCGACGAGGCCACCACCGAGGGACTGATCGACCACCTGCGAGCCGTCCAGGGCGTGCAGGTGGCAGCGCTGATCCGCGAGCAGGTGCCGCTCGAGAACGGCACCGTCGGCCCAAACCGCGTCTCGCTTCGCTCCCGCGGCACGATCGACGTGTCGCAGATCGCCCGCAAGTCACACGGCGGCGGGCACAAGCAGGCGGCAGGCTTCTCCCATCCGGGAACGATCGACCAGATCCGCGACTTCATCGTCGACGAGGTCGCCGCGCAGCTGGCCGAAACCGCGGCGTAGACTGCCGCAGGTGATGGGACTGTTCCTCGTGGACAAGCCCGCAGGGCCGACCTCGTTCGATGTGTTGCGGCAGCTGCGGCCGGCGCTCGGCCGCAAGCTCGGCCACGCCGGCACGCTCGATCCGTTCGCCACCGGGCTGCTGCTGGTGCTGGCGGGCGGCGCCACACGCCTCGCCACCTACCTCTCCGGCCTCGACAAGAGCTACCGCGCGGTGGTGCAGCTGGGCGCCGGCTCGGACACGCTGGACGGAGAGGGCGAGCTGCGCCCGACGGGGGTGACCACCGACGAGGCGTCGCTGCGAGCGGCGGCCGCGGCCCTGACCGGCGTGATCGAACAGCGGGTGCCGATGGCGTCCGCCGTGCGCGTCGCCGGCGAGCGCTCCTACGTGCGCATGCGCCGCGGCGAGACGACGGCGCCACCGCCGCGCTCGGTGCGGATCGACCGGCTGGACGTGGTCGGCTTCGACCCGGGCGAGCAGCGCGCCACGATCGAGGTGGCCTGCTCGAAGGGCACCTACGTGCGCCAGATCGCCGCCGACCTGGGCGAAGCGACCGGCGCCGGGGGCTACTGCCTCGAGCTGCGGCGGCTGACGATCGGCAGCTTCTCGGTGGACGACGCCGGCACGCTGGAGCAGATCGCGGCGTCACCGGCCGGGCGCTGGCAGCTCTCGGCCAGGCAGGCGCTGTCCCACCTGCCCGAACGGACGCTGGACGACGACGAGCTGGAGCACGTGCGCCACGGCCGGGCGCTGCCGTCGGCCGACGAGCAGGGGCCGGTGCGGCTGGTGCACGGCGGCGACCTGGTGGCCGTGGCGACGCCAGGCGAGCGAGGGCTGCAGCCGACCATGGTGCTCGCTCGATGAAGGTCTACAGCTTGCTCGAGCCGCTGCCCCCGGGCCGCCGGGCGATCGCGATCGGCAGCTTCGACGGCGTCCACCTCGGCCATCGGCGCGTGATCGAACGCACCATCGAGGCCGCATCCCGCGACGATCTGACCGCCGCCGTCGTAACGTTCGAGCCCCACCCGATGGCCGTGCTGCGTCCCGAGCTGGCGCCACTCGAGCTGTCTACACCGGCCCGAAAGCAGGCGCTGGTGGCCGAGCTGGGGGTTGCCGAGATGGTGCGGATCCGCTTCGATCGAGCCTTCTCGATGCTCGACCACGAGCGTTTCGCCCAGGAGGTGCTGGCGGAGACGCTGGGCGCCAAGCTGGTGATCGTGGGCCGCAACTTCCGCTACGGGCATCGCGCTCAGGGTTCGATCGAGACGCTGGAGGAGGCCGGCCCGCGGCTGGGATTTGCGGTCGAACCCGCGCCGCTGCTCGAGATCGGCGGCGCGCCGGTCTCGTCGTCTCGGATCCGCGACCTGATCACCGCCGGCCAGGTCGAGCAGGCCGGGCGGCTGCTGGGGCGGCCGGCCTGGGTCGAGGGCACGATCGTGCGCGGCGACGGCCGCGGCCGCGAGCTCGGCTTCGCCACGGCCAACCTCGAGCCGGCGCCGCACACCGCCGTTCCGGCCACAGGCATCTACGCCGGCTGGGGCGCATTGGAGGGCGAGCGGCACCCCGCCGCGATCAGCGTCGGCTACAACCCGACCTTCTCGGACGCCCGCGACCGGGTGCGGATCGAGGCCCACCTGCTGGACTTCGACCGCGACGTGTACGGGCGGCCGCTGCTGATCGAGTTCACCCACCGGCTGCGGGGCGAGGAGCGCTACAGCTCGATCGAGGAGCTGGTCGCGCAGGTGCACCGCGACATCGCCGCCGTGCGGACATTCGCGCACACGAGCGGCTGACGTATCATGGAACACGATGTCGAGACCTCCCGCACGATGGTCGACTGCCGCCAGCCTGGCGTGGTGGAAGAAGCTGCTGATCGTGGGCGTGATCGTCGCCCTCTACCTGCTGGCGATCTCGCTGATGCAGGACGGCGGGGGCTGTGGCGGGCCGATGTCGACCCACTGCTGACCGCTCAGCCGGCCGGCGCCAGCAGCCGCGTCTCGAGCATCGTCTCGGACGCCGGCTCCACCCGGTAGCCGCAGGCACCGGGCCGCTCGCTCACCACCTCCGCCAGCTCGCGCCCCTCGAACAGCAGCCCGACGCCGTCGGCGGCCGCGAATCCCGGCAGAAGGTCGCCGCTCGCCACCGCCTGCCGGTAGCTGGGCCGCCGCTGGGGCTCCGAGTCGTAGTGGGGACAGAAGCTGCCCGGCAGCAGTCCCAGCCCGTCTCGCAGCGGCGCCAGCGTGGTGCCGAACGAGTCGGTCGAGCAGCACTCGAACCAGCAGTTCGCGCCGGCCGAGAGGCCGCACAGGATCACGCCCGCGCTCCACGCATCGCGCAGCATCTCGTCCACGCCGTGCAGCCGCCAGACGGCCAGCAGGTTGGCGGTGTTGCCACCGCCGACGTAGATCACGTGCTGGGACAGAAGGTGCCCCCGCAGGTCGTCGATCTCGCGCGCGAACAGCCTCAGCACGGACGCCTCCGCCCGCGGGGAGTAGGCGGTCAGGAACCGGTCGACGTAGCTCTCGGCATCGCCGCTGGCCGTCGGCACGAAGCAGGCCCGCGGCCGGTCTGCCCCCGTCATGCCCAGCACGTATGCGTCGAGCCCCGACTGGGAGCACGAGAAGTCGCCGCCGCCCATGGCGACGATGCGCGCCCCGCTCACACCGGGACGGGCGTCACACCCAGGCTCTGGAGCGTCCGCCGCAGGCCGTCGTCGAGCGCCACCTTCGGCTCCCAGCCGAGCACCTCCCGGGCGCGCGTGATGTCCGGCTTTCGCACCTTGGGGTCGTCCACCGGCAGGCCCTCATACACGATCTCGGAGGTGGTGCCGGTCAGCTTCTGGATCCGCTCGGCCAGGTCGAGCAGCGTCATCTCGTCCGGGTTGCCGATGTTCACCGGCATGTGGAACTCGCTCGTCGCCAGCCGGAAGATGCCCTCGATCAGGTCGTCGACGTAGCAGAACGACCGCGTCTGGCTGCCGTCGCCGAACACGGTCATCGGCTTTCCCTCCAGTGCCTGGCGGATGAAGGTCGGGATCGCGCGCCCGTCGTGCTGGCGCATACGCGGCCCGTAGGTGTTGAAGATGCGCACGATGTGGGTGTCCACGCCCTGCTGACGGTGATAGGCCATCGTCATCGCCTCGGAGTACCGCTTGGCTTCGTCGTACACGCCGCGCGGACCGACCGGGTTGACGTTGCCCCAGTACTCCTCCTGCTGCGGGTGCACCTCGGGATCGCCGTACACCTCCGACGTGGACGCGAGCAGGAATCGGGCGCGCTTGAACTTGGCCAAGCCGAGCGCGTTATGGGTGCCGTACGAGCCGACCTTGAGCGTGTGCAGCGGCAGCCGCAGGTAGTCGACCGGGCTGGCGGGGCTGGCCAGGTGGAAGACGATGTCCACCGGCTCGGTCAGGTCGATGTGCTCGACCAGGTTGTGGTAGCGAAAGTCGAAGGCGGGATCGCGCAGATGCTTGATGTTCTCGAGCGTGCCCGTGTCGAGGTTGTCCAGGCAGATCACGCGCCAATCGCGCGCGAGCAGGTACTCGCAGAGGTGCGATCCGAGGAATCCGGCACCGCCGGTGACGACAGCTGTGCTCACGGGTGCGATCCTTAGGTGGGAAGCGTTGGCCGGTCCAGCCTACAGCGGGAGGGTCTGGCACGCGCCGCGCCGGGAGGGGGCGAACAGGGCCTGTGCTACCCTCAGCCCTGACCGCACCGCGGATCGGCGCAGCTTGCCGCCGTCGTTCTGGGGTGTCGGCGTCTCTCACAAACAGGCAAGGAGGTGGTAAGCGATGCCGCTTACCCAGGTGCAGAAGACGGAGATCGTTGGCAAGTTCGGCCGGGATGGAAAAGACACCGGCTCGACCCGAGTGCAGATCGCGCTCCTGACCCAGCGTATCTCCGAGCTCACCGAACACATGAAGGTGCATAAGCACGATCACCACTCGCGCCGCGGCCTGTTGAAGATGGTCGGTAGACGGCGCCGGCTTCTGACGTACATGCAGAGGCACGACCTGGAGGGCTACCGAGCCCTCATCAAGGAGCTCGGCCTGCGCCGTTAGGCACACGCCGCCAGCTCGACGGAGGATGGGACCGGTCATTCGACCGGCCCGCGGAAGGGACGAAAGAGGATATGAGCATCGCAGTGGAGCCAGAAGCAACCAGGCTCTCGATTGCCGTTGGCGGTCGTGAGATCACGTTCGAGACGGGCATCGTCGCCAAGCAGGCGCATGGCGCCGTGCTGGTGCGCCAGGAGGGCACGGTCGTTCTGGCCACCGCCGTCGGCCGCACCGAGGGACGCGAGGGAGCGGACTTCTTCCCGCTCACCGTCGACGTCGAAGAGAAGATGTATGCCGCCGGCAAGATCCCGGGCGGCTTTTTCAAGCGCGAGGGCCGCTCGGGAGAGAAGGCGATCCTGACCGCGCGCATGGTCGATCGCCCGATCCGGCCGCTGTGGCCCAAGGGCTACAAGAACGAGGTGCAGGTGATCATCACCACGCTCTCGGCCGACCAGGTGCACGGGCACGACATCCTTGGCATGAACGGTGCCTCGGCCGCCCTGATGCTCTCGCCGATGCCGTTCATGGGCCCGGTCGGAGCGGTGCGGGTGGGACAGATCGATGGCAGCCTGCTGCTCAACCCGACGCTGGTCGAGCTGCAGGACTCCACGCTCGACCTGGTCGTGTGCGGCACGCCTGAGGCGATCACGATGGTCGAGGCCGGCGGGCAGGAGATCAGCGAGGAGACGCTGGTCGAGGCCCTCGAGCTGGCGCACGGCGCGATCAAGGAGATCTGCCAGCTGCAGATCGACCTGGCCGCCCAGGCCGGACAGCCCAAGTGGGTCGACGGCGCGGTCACCGAGTCGCTTCGCAACAGCCATGCCGAGGCGCTGCAGGCTGCGATCCGCGAGGGTGGCCTGGCCGCCCTCCAGCCCAAGTCGAACGCGATCTTCGCGCAGGAGGCGCCGGAGATCACCGGCTCGTCGACCGATGCCGACGTGCTTCAGCGACAGCGGGTGCAGTTCGCGCTGCAGCAGCTGGTGGTTGAGGCCCGCGACGCGGCCGTGTACCCCGCTCTCAAGTCGCAGTTCGGCGACCAGGTGCGGGCGCTGACGGATGCCGAACAGGACTCGAAGGAGCTCAAGTCGGCCAAGCGCGCGGCACTGCTGGAGCAGGTCGAGGCGACGATCGACCTCGGCTTCCCCAGCCGCGGCGAGGCCGCCGCGAGCGGCGACGCGCCGCTCGACTCGCTTGCCCGCGCCGCCGTCTCGGCGGCGTCGGACAGGCTGTACAAGGAGATCGTGCGCACCAAGATCGCGGTCGACAAGCGGCGCCCGGACGGCCGCTCCGAGACCGAGATCCGGGCGATCTCCTCGGAGGTGTCAGTGATGCCGCGCACGCACGGCTCGGCACTCTTCACCCGTGGCCAGACGCAGGCGCTGACGCTCTGCACGCTCGGCACCGGCAAGGAGGAGCAGCGCATCGACGACCTCTCGCTGGACGAGACGAAGCGCTACATCCACCACTACAACTTCCCGCCCTTCAGCGTTGGCGAGACCGGATTCATGCGCGGCCCCAAGCGGCGCGACATCGGTCACGGGGCGCTCGCGGAGCGGGCACTGATCCCGGTCATCCCCAGCGCCGACGAGTTCCCCTACACGCTGCGTCTGGTGTCGGAGATCATGGAGTCGAACGGCTCATCGTCGATGGCTTCGGTCTGCGGATCGACGCTCTCGCTGATGGATGCCGGCGTACCGATCAAGGCGCCGGTTGCGGGCATCGCGATGGGCCTGATCAAGGAGGGCGACTCGTACGTCATCCTGACCGACATCCAGGGCGCCGAGGATCATCTCGGTGACATGGACTTCAAGGTCGC
>JAWVEC010000054.1:0-5323 GCA_033856975.1 Gaiellales bacterium | reverse complement strand
GAGAACCAGAGCGCGACCGGACAGGTGAAGCTGGCCGTGCTTCGCTCGACCAACTCCGGCTCCTCCTGGACGACGACGTTCATCGATACCGCCGAGCAGCAGCCGGCCTGCACCGTCCCCAGCTGCGCGGTCGACTTCTTCGGGCCGCAGGCAATGCTCGCGATCGACTCGGCCGGCAAGCTGCTGACCGCCTACACGCTCGGCACATCGTCGGGTGCCCCCAAGGGGCTGTACGTGCGCACCTCAACCGACGGCGTAACGTGGAGCGCGCGCCAGCTGCTGAACGCGCTCGGCGACAGCGGCTTCCCGGTCGTCTCTCACGGACCCGCCGCGGGTGACTTCCGCGTCGCCTGGCAGGACAACCGGAACGGGGCCAGCGCCTACAACACGTGGTACACGCGGACGACCAACGGTGGCTCGACGTGGTCAAGCCAGTTGCGGCTGTCCGACCTGGGCTCCGGCGCCCCCTACAAGACGGCGGCCGGGTATGCATTCCCCTACGGCGACTACTTCGAGATGGAGACAGCGCCGTCCGGGATCAACTACGTGATCTGGTCGGAGGGCAGCAGCTACGTCGGCCCCGGCGGGAGCTGGTTCACCAAGGGGCAGTGAGCGACGAACGACATCCTGCCTGGAGCTTCTGGTGGCCGGCGCTGGTCGCGTTCTCGATCATCCCCATCGTCCTGCTGGTCGCCGGTGTCGTCCGTTTTCGGGAGCTGCTGGGCATCACCGTTGTGCTGCTGTTGCTGGCCGTCGCGATGGCGGGGGTGATGATGGTGATCGTGGTCCCGCTTTGGCGAAGCGCGCTGCGCGATGTGGCTCGATGGGCGAAGCCGCCCGACGACTGAAGGACGATCGGCATCGTCACTCGTCAAACCGGCCGTTGAAGTGCGAGGCCGCGCCCGGGCGGGTCAGCTGGTAGACCGCCAGCCGCTGACCGCCGGGTGCGGTGAAGCTGGCGCAGGGGCCATGCGGTATCTCGAGCTCGCGCACGTCGGTGCCGGCCTCGCGCAGCGCGGCCACCGCAGCGTGGTAATCCGCGACACGGTGGATCAGGATCGGTTGGTCGCCGTCCAGGTGGCCGCTCAGCAGGATCGCCGGGCCATCGTCCGTGAGCCTCAGGCAGGCGACCACGGTGGCCATCCCGCGCACCTTCCAGATCAGCTCTGCGCCAAACAGGTCGAGATAGCGGCGGGCCGCCTCGTCGACGTCAGCGGTCGGGACGTAGATGAAGTCAAGTGAGAGGAACAGCACTGCCCCCAGGTGCCGGTGATAGCTTCCCGGCCATGCTACCGAGCACCTCCGACCTGGTCGACGAGCACGGCAGCGATGCGGCGGTGTGCGAGACGGCGTTCGTCCAGTACGGCGCCCGTCGCGCCTTCGCCGGGACGATCAGCACGGTGCGGTGTTACGAGGACAACGTGCTGGTTCGCCAGCGCCTGAGCGAGCCCGGCGCGGGCGGCGTGCTGGTGATCGACGGCGGCGGCTCGTTGCGGGTGGCGCTCGTGGGCGACATGCTCGCCGGGCTGGGCCACGACAATGGCTGGGCCGGCCTGGTGATCAACGGCTGCGTGCGCGACGTGCGGGCGCTGGCGGGCATCGATCTGGGCATCAAGGCGCTCGCCGCCTGTCCCCGGGCGAGCGCCAAGCACGGTGCCGGTGAGCGCGACGTCGAGGTCGGCTTTGGCGGCATCGCCTTCGTGCCCGGTGCGCGGCTGTTCAGTGACGACGACGGCATCGTCGTGCTGATCGCCTGATCTCGCGCGGTAGTCTCGGGCTACCTCGATCAAGGAGCAGGCATGAGACTCAACAAGCGTGCAGCAATCTGCGCCGTCGTGATCGTCTCGCTGGCCGTCGCCACCGCCGTGGCACGGGCCGGAATCAGTGGCGGGGCGGCGCCCGACGTCGAGTTCAAGACCGGCGGTGCGTTCAGCACTCCGTCGGCCACCTTCGTCACGGTCACCACCAGCACGTTCACGGCCAACGCCGGCCTGATCACGGTGCACTTCTCGGCCGCCGGCTGGGTGCAGGACTGGCGCTCCGGCGGCGTCTTCGCCGGCAAGGACTACGCCGCGCTGCGGGCGCGGGTGCTGGTCAACGGCACGCCGCTCGCCCCCGGCGCGGCGGTGATCCTGGACAACACGGGCAAGATCGGAATCCAGCCGCCGCGGCCGATCGCGGGCTCGTTCGAGTGGGCCGGTCTTCTCAACGCGACCGGCGTCACCACCGTCACGGTGCAGGTCGCGAACCTGCACGCCTTCGACAACGCACAGCTGAACCACTTCACCCTCACCGTCCAACACGGCTGACCCCTACCGATCAACCATCGCCCGCAGCCGCAGCGCCATCCGCGGCCCGGCGGCCGAGTCCTCGTGTTTGAAGTAGCAGTACACGTCGGCGCCGCTCTCGAGCGCCGAGCTGATCCGGCCTGCCCAGACCGCCAGCTCGGCGTCCGAGTACTCCGCCCGGCGCAGCCGCAGAAAGCCGAACGGCTGCCACGACAGCGCCTGCTCCGGCAGCTCGACGCCGTCCGTGTCGGCGACGCAACGGGCGATCCCGCTCTCGCTCAAGAGCGGCCAGGCGGCATCCCAGCTGGGATGCCTGAACTCCATCGCCGCCGCCACCCCTGGCGGCAGATCGTCGGCGAACGCCCGGATCAGGGCCTGGTCGAACTTCAGCCCCGGCGGGCACTGGAACAGGATCGGACCCAGCCGGTCGCCCAGCGCAGCCGCCCGCTCGACGAACGCGCGCACCTCGTCGCCGGCCTCCTTCAGCCGCCGGATGTGCGTGATCCGCTGGTTGGCCTTGAGCGTGAAGCGGAAGCCGTCCGGCGTCTGCTCGCGCCAGCCGCTGAGCGTCGTCTGGGAGGGAAACCGGCGGAATGTGTAGTTGATCTCGACCGAGTCGAACACGCCTGCGTAGTGCGCCAGCATGCCCTTGGCTGGCATCCCCTCGGGGTAGAAGGCGCCGTGCTTCCACTCGTCGTAGGCAAACCCCGAGGTTCCCAGGTAGAGGTGGCCGCTCATGGCTGACATCATTCCATCGATGGCCGGATCCGACCAGCCGCTGCTCGAGATCAGGCCGAACGGCGCCATCGCGACACTGGTGCTGGGCCACGGCGCCGGCTCGCCGATGACGGCGCCGCTCTTGAACGGCTTCTGCGAGGCGATCGGCGAGCTGGGCGTGGCGACTGTGCGGTTCGACTTCCCCTACATGCGCGCCGGCCGCCGCGCGCCCGACCGCGCGCCCGTGCTGATCGCGTCCTATCGGGAGGCGTTCGATGCGGCCGTGCAGCGGGCGGAGGGACGGCCGGTGCTGGCCGGTGGCCGCTCGATGGGCGGCCGGATGGCGTCGATGGCGGTGGCCGACGGGATGCCGGCGGCCGGGCTGGTGTTCCTCGCCTACCCGCTGCATCCACCCGGCCGTCCGGAGCGGATCCGCGACGCGCACCTGTACGGGATCGGCGTGCCAATGCTGTTCGTGCAGGGCAGCCACGACCCCTTCGCGCAGCCGGATCTGCTGGCCGCGGTGCTGGAGCGGCTGGGCTCGCGGGCGGAGCTGGTTTCGATCGATGGCGGTGACCACGCGTTCAAGGTCGCCCGCGGACAGCGCGATCCGCGCCTGATCGGCGGCGCCCTGGCGGCACCCGTGGCCGAGTTCGTGCGCCGCTCGGTTCTCGGCCACCGCTGACGCAACGCTGCGCTACAGTCGCGCGGTGTTCACCAGCGACAGCGGCCGCGAGGTACTCAGCGAGGAGCAGCTCGACGCCGTCCACGAGCGTGCCATGACGGTGCTGGAGGAGATCGGCACCGACGTCCGCCACCCCGAGGCACTCGAGATGCTGCGCGGCCTGGGCCAGAACATCGACGGCGAGCGGGTGCGCTGGGATCGCGCGTTCGTGATGGAGATGCTGGCGAAGGCGCCGGCCGCGTTCACGCTGCAGGGCCGAAACCCCGACCACGCCGTGACCATCGGCGGCGGCCGAAAGCCGGTGCTGACGCCGGTCGGCGGATCGCCCTTCTGCTCCGATCTGGAGCGCGGACGCCGCGACGGCGCCTACGAGTCACATGTCGAGCTGGTCAAGATGGCGCACGCCGCCGACCTGATCACCTGCCATCAGAGCGGCACCGTCGAGGCGGCCGATCTGAACGAGCACAGCCGCCACCTGGACATGGACTACTCGGTGCTGCGCTGGTCGGACAAGCCGCACGTCTGCTACGGCACCTCCGGCCCCAAGGCGCGGGACGCCGTTGCCCTGGCGGCGATCGCCTGCGGTGGCCGTGACGCGATCGCGGCCACGCCGGCGCTGATGGGCATCGTCAACCCCAACAGCCCGCTGGTGTGGGACTTCCTGATGGTGGACGCGCTCAGCGAGTGGGCGCGGGCCGGGCAGCCGGTGGTGGTGACGCCGTTCCTGCTGGCCGGTGCGACGGCGCCGATCACGATCGCCTCCGGCCTGGTGCTGAAGGTGGCCGAGGCGTTGTCGGGAGTGGCGATGATCGAGGCAATCCGGCCCGGCTGCCCGGCCGTGTTCGGTTCCTTCTTCACGGCTGTGGACATGCGCACCGGCGGGCCCGCCTTCGGCACGCCGGAGTCGGTGCTGGGCACGCTGGCCGGCGGCCAGCTGGCGCGGCGCTACAAGCTGCCATACCGCGGTGGCGGCGGGCTGTGCTCGTCGAACACGCTGGACGCGGCCGCGTCGGCCGAGACGACGATGGCGCTGTGGGGGACGATGCTGGCCGGGTCGGATTTCGTGATGCACGCCGCCGGCTGGCTGGAGGGCGGGCTGACGGCGTCGTACGAGAAGTTCGCGATGGACCTCGAGCTGCTGCGCATGTTCGCGCTGATCGACGAAGGGATCGCGACCGACGACGAGCGGTTCGCGATGGACGCGATCGCCGAGGAGGGGCCGGGCGGCATGTTCCTGGCCAACGCGCACACGCTCGAACACTTCCGCGAGTGGATGTTCATGAGCCCGCTGTTTCGCTCGCAGGCCTACGTCACGTGGGAGAAGCAGGGCTCGCACACCACCGACCAGCTTGCCACCCGTGAGTGGAAGGCGCTGCTCGAGAGCTACCAGGACCCCGGCATCGACGACGCGGTCGACGAGGAGCTGCGCGAGTACATCGAGCGCCGCAAGGCCGAGCTCCCGGTGAGCGATTACTGATGAGCAGAAGAGAGCCCCGCCACGACATTCTGTTCGAGCCGGTGCAGATCGGCCCAAAGACTCTGCGAAACCGCTTCTATCAGGTGCCGCACTGCACCGGCTTCGGCGTCGAGAAGCCGTGGACGCAGGCCGCATTCCGCGGCATGAAGGCGGAGG